>CAJZFM010000081.1 GCA_915070235.1 uncultured Capnocytophaga sp.
TTGTCTTCCTTATTCTGTCTTGGATAAACTCCATAGCTTCCACCAAATTCATATCTGACAGATACTTACGGGCGATCCACATACGCTGAAGTGTCTTTTCATCTTGCAAGAGATCATCTCGGCGAGTAGAAGAGTTCACCAGGTCTATAGCAGGGAAAATACGCTTGTTGGCAATACGGCGATCCAGCTGTAACTCCATGTTACCCGTACCCTTAAATTCTTCAAAGATCACATCGTCCATCTTAGAACCTGTATCGGTAAGGGCGGTAGCGATGATAGAGAGAGAACCTCCATTTTCTATATTGCGGGCTGCTCCGAAAAAGCGCTTAGGTCTGTGCAAAGCATTGGCGTCCAATCCCCCTGTAAGCACTTTACCTGAGGTAGGTTGTACCGTGTTGTATGCACGTGCCAAGCGAGTGATAGAATCCAAGAGGATTACCACATCGTGGCCACACTCTACTAAGCGTTTGGCTTTTTCCAAAACGATATTGGCAATCTTAACGTGCTCAGTGGCTTCCTTGTCAAAGGTAGAGGAAATAATCTCCCCGCGTACGTTACGTTGCATATCTGTTACCTCTTCTGGTCGCTCATCTATCAGCAGTACCATGAGATACACCTCCGGGTGATTGTCGGATATGGCGTTGGCTATATCTTTCAAAAGGCTCGTCTTCCCTGTTTTAGGCTGAGCGACAATCATACCACGCTGTCCCTTTCCTATAGGGGCAAAAAGATCTATGATACGAGTAGAGACAGAACTCCTACGCCCTGAAAGATTAAATTTTTCATTGGGGAATATAGGAGTCAGGTTGTCAAACGTTACCCTATCACGTACCGATTGTGGGTCACAACCATTGATCTTCAATACTTTAATAAGCGGATAATACTTTTCACCTTCCTTAGGTGGGCGTACAGTTCCCAATACGGTATCTCCTGTACGCAAGCCGAAAAGGCGAATCTGGGAGGGAGAAACGTAGATATCGTCAGGAGAGGCCAAATAGTTGAAGTCTGAGGAGCGAAGGAAGCCATAACCGTCGGCTACCAGTTCAAAGACGCCCTCACACTCCACTATCCCATCAAATTCAAAATCGGGAGAACGATAGCGGTTCTTCTTCTCCTTGTCAAAATTCTCATTGCTATTGGCCTTGGGAGTATTGTTGTGATTCTGAGGCGTATTGTTTTGCTGAGCTGGCGGATTAGGAGCTGTTGTAGAAGAACTATTCTCCGTAGGGGCAGCTTTCGTTGCAGGAGTAGCCTCTGCTTTTTTTGTAGAAAGGGAAGAATCAGCCTCCTTGCGCTCTTGCTTAGCGAAATTATTGGCCTTCTTATCCCTATTAGTATTTTGGTTTTGGGAGAATTTTCCCTTATTTTCCTTATTAGCGTTCTCTGGTTGTTTGCGAGTAGGCTGAGGAGCCGCGTCCTTATTCTCCAAGGTTACAGAATTATCCTTGGGCTGAGCATTTTTTTTGTTCTTTTCTTTTTTAGGACGTGCCTCTTGGGACTTTGTAGGAGTATTAGGGGAAGTTTCGTTTTTAGCTCTATTGCCTTGATTTTCTTTAGCCTTAGGAGTCTCTTTGGCAGGTTTCACCTTTTTCTCCCCCTCCGCAGTAGGTTTGGTCTCTTTCTGAGGGAGGATAGCAGCAGGGTTCTCTGCTTGGAAATCAATAATACGATAGATAAGCTCTTCTTTTTTGAGCGTTTTAAACTTTTTCATTCCTAAGGATTGTGCAATTTCTTGCAAATCAGGAAGTTTCTTCTCCTTTAAATCGGAAATTTCAAACATATATTCAATAGGTTGATATGAGTTTCTTTTATATAGGGGATTAAAATAGAAAAAATATTCTATTTGGAAAGATGTTATAAAAATATAATTGGGAATATTTTTGAGAATATCACCTGTAGAGCAAGTGATCTATTTTATTTTCAAGTACTTATTTGAGATGGCAAAGATACACATTTTTTTTAAGGAAAAACATTTTTTCATGAATTTTTTTTTTATTATCTTTGTCCCCACTAAATCAATGAAATGATACAACGTATTCAAACTGTTTATATGCTGATTGTCAGCCTTATAAGTGGAGTTGCTTTGTTCTTTAGCTTGGGAGATTGGCCTTCATTATTGCTCTTCGGACTAAGTGCTCTACTGGCTATAATAAGTATATTTGCTTTCAAAAAACGACAAAATCAATTTGTTCTAAACAGATTCAACATATTGAGTAACCTTATTTTACTGGGTGTATTTTCGTGGAGGGTGCTACAGTCATCTGGAGAAAATTCTTTTTCTGAGAAAGGTGTTCAGCTCGTAGTTCCATTCATTTCTATCGTATTTTTGTTCTTGGCCAATCGTGCCATTCACAGGGACGAAGAATTGGTAAAATCAGCAGACCGCCTACGTTAGTACCAAGTAACTTTGTGTGTAAGCTATCCTATACCCCGTGTGTAGGATAGTTTTTTGTTCCTACCCCAAACGAAAAGGACTACCTCCCTTCGGAGGTAGTCCTTTTTAAACCTATGTTTAACAGAAAAATTATAAACTGGTATAAGGGGCTTTCTTGAATTTCTTTACCAAATCCTTAGGTGCTCCTTTTTGATTGACTAAGATAGCTATAGTTTTGTAGCGTACATAGTCCTTGCTGGCATACAGATAACCTTTGTTATCATTCTCAGTACCCCAAGAGTTCTTTACAATATAGTATTCCTTACCTGTTTGGTCTTTTGCCAAACCTACAATGTGCATAGAGTGGTCATCAAGGGTTTGGTAGTTATCAAAAGCTTCTTGGCGTAACTGGGGAGTAATTGTTTTTTCCTTCCAGTAAGTATGATAATAGTTTTCTTGCTCAGCAGGGCTTAGGCTCTCAAAGTCCTTTTCGGGAACGATTGCCAAACCATTTTGCCAGCTGAAGAATTTTTCAGAGACATCGGCTTCCCAACCTACAGTATAGCCTTTTTTGAGGGCATAGTCTATGGTACGGATCAAATCCTTCATATCTACATTGAAGGCATAATCATAGCTCCAGTTATCAGGCACTGCCATAAGGGTATTGTGATACTTAGGCTTGTCCTCTACGGAGATCATCTCTATGTACTTTTCATCTTCCAAGCCTACATACTCTTTGGCAAAAGAGTGGGCATCATACATCTTACCATTGTACATAAAGGTCTTAGGCACTTCTCCTAAGTAGGCGTCTATTTTCTTTTCAAATACCTCTTTCCAGTTGTCTGGGAGTTTTTTCATTTTGACAAGCTCTTCCAAGTAAGGCTTCAAGTCCTTTTGCATCTCGTCAAAATTGTTATAGGTTGCCCCATTGATAAGCCCTGTATAAGCCGATTGTGGAAGCACTCCATAGCGGCGATAGCTGTTGATTACATCGTGAGGCTCGCCACCATCACCCCAGTTAAGTGCACCTTGCATACGCACATAATTGATAGCTTTGTCCAAATAGATCTTACGCGCGGTGTAGATTTCGGCCAAGTCTACAGGCTTTTTCTTCTTTTTCAAGGCTTCAGATTCCAAGAAAGACGAACCTGCATAGCTCCAGCAAGTACCACTCCAACCTTGGTTTTTTACATCGGTAGCATCCAAGGCCAAAACAGGAGTAATTTGGTAATACTTCTGTATGTCTTTGCCCTTGTTGTTGGCCAATGCATTAATCAAGTTTTCTTGTGCAAAGGCCTGTCCTGCACTAAGGAGTACCAAGACAGAAAAAAATCTTTTTATCATTATATAGTAATTTTGATGCTAAGTATCGGGTACTAACTTACATACCCTGCTTTTTTGTATTTTTTAAGCAAGTCCTTAGGGGTTCCTTTTTGATTGACTAAGATAGACATAGTTTTGTAACGTACATAGTTCTTAGATACGTATAGATACCCTTTGTTATCATTGTCATCACCCCAAGAGTTCTTTACAATATAGTACTCTCTACCTTTTTGGTCTTTCGCTAAGCCTACAATGTGCATGGCATGGTCATCGGTAGTTTCGTAGTTGTCAAAACCTTGTTGGCGCAAAGCTGGTGTGATTTCTTTTTCATTCCAGTATACATGGAAATAATCTTTTTGTTCTTCTTCAGTAAGGTCTTTGTAATCTTTTTCAGGTACCAAGGCCAACCCGTTCTTCCAGCTGAAATATTTCTCAGATACATCGGCTGCCCAAGCTACGGTATAGCCTTTGCTGAGTGCATAGTCTATGGTGCGGATGATATCCTCCATATTCACATTGAAGGCATAATCATAGCTCCAGTTATCAGGCACTGCCATAAGAGTATTTTGGTATTTTGGCTTGTGCTCTACTGAAAGCATTTCTATATACTTTTCGTCCTCTAAGCCTACTACTTCTTTAGCAAAAGATTTTGGATCGTACATCTTGCCATTGTAGAGGAAGGTTTTAGGCACAGCACCTAAGTAAGTATCCAATTTTTGTTCAAATACCTCTTTCCAGTCGGCTGGTACTTTTTCGCTCTCTACAATTCCCTTGAGGTAACCCTCTAAGTCCTTTTGCATTTCGTTAAAGTTATTAACAGTAGCCCCATTAATTAAACCTGTATAGACAGACTGTGGAACAGCACCATATTTGCGATAGATATTGACAATATCGTGCAATTCACCACCGTCTCCCCAAGTAAGAGCACCATGCATACGCAAGTAGTTAATGGCTTTTTCCAAATACACCTTACGAGCTGTATAGATTTCTGACAAATCCACAGGCTGTTTTTTCTTTTTCATCATTTCCGACTCTAAGAAAGAAGCTCCTGTATAGCTCCAGCAAGTGCCACTATGGCCTTGGTCTTTGACATCGGTTACTCCTAAGGCAAAGATAGGCTTAATTTGGTAGTACTTTTGTACATCTTTTCCTTGATTGTTTGCCAAGGCATTGATCAAGTTGTCCTGTGCAAAGAGCTGTCCTGCTCCCATGAGCACAAGTACTGAAAGTATTTTTTTTGTCATAATTAATAATTTAGAATACTATTTACACTGTATTTTTCCAATTTTTCTCGTCCGTGAAGGAAGTCCAATTCCATAAGGAAGGCACATTGTACGATTTCTCCCCCTAAGCGCTCTATGAGCTTGGTGGCAGCCAGTGCTGTACCCCCTGTAGCCAATACATCGTCATGTAAGAGTACTCGCTCTCCCTTGGCTATCGCATCGGTATGAATTTCTAAGTTACTGCTCCCATACTCCAAATCATAGTGCTCACTTATGACCTCCCCAGGGAGCTTACCAGGCTTTCTGATAGGGACAAATCCTACCTTGAGTGCCCGTGCCAATAAGATTCCAAAGAAGAAACCACGACTCTCTATAGCTGCCACTTTGTCTATTTTCTCATTTTTGAGAGGTGCTAAGAGTTGTTGCAATACAGCCTCGGTTGCCTGGGCATTGGCCAGAAGAGGAGTTATATCTTTGAAGACTACCCCCTTCTTTGGAAAATCGAGAATATCTCGTACAAAGTCTTGTATTTGTATATTATTCATTACAATTGCTTTCAAAAAACCTTTTGCAAAGATACGTTTTTTCAAGGAAAAAACCTAATATTTAATGATTAATGTTTAATGATTAATGCCAATAATCATTATCGGCGTTAATCATTAAACATTATTGGCATTAATCATTATTGTATAAGTCCATCTACGATGCGTATAATGCGCTGTGTCTGGGCGGCGATGTCCTCCTCATGGGTTACGATGACGATAGTAGTGCCTTTGGCATTCACCTCTTTGAAGATCTGCATCACCTCTGCAGTCGTTTTGGAGTCCAATTGCCCTGTAGGCTCATCGGCCAGTAGCAAGGGTGCATTGGCAATCAGTGCGCGGGCTATGGCCACACGCTGTTTCTGTCCACCTGAAAGCTCATTGGGATAGTGCTTTGCCCAAGAGGCTATACCTAAGGGTTCGAGTTTTTCCATGGCGCGCTCCTCACGCTCCTTCTTAGGGACATGCTGGTAGAAGAGCGGCAAGGCCACATTCTCCACCACATTCTTATAAGCAATCAGGTTGGCCGCTTGGAATACGAAACCTATATTTCGGCTGCGATAGGCAGAGCGCTCTACACTGTCCAGAAGACTCATATCCTGGCCATCAAAGTAATAGGTACCACTATCGTAGGTATCCAATAGGCCTATGATATTCATCAGGGTTGATTTGCCTGAACCCGATGCCCCCATGATAGAGACCATTTCACCGCGCTCTACCGTGAGATTGATCCCTTTGAGCACCTGTAGAGTGTCATACTCGGTGTGATAGGCTTTTTTTATATCATTGAGCTGAATCATTCTGCACTATTTTATCGTTAGTGGTTAGTCCCTTGGTAACTTCTGTGTATTTACCATCAGAAATTCCCAGTTCTATATACTTTTTCTCCAATGTTGCGCCATTTTTCACCCACACATAGGTAGAATCGTTCTTATAACCAATATATTTTTCCTCAATAGAAGGTACATTCTTCTTGCTACTAAGAACAATTTCGGCGGTTGCTGAATAGCCTGAACGAATCACAGGCATCTGTGCATTTACAGGAAATTCGGCCTCCAAGGTGTATTTCATGATTCCATTCTCCAAGGTACCTTTGGAGGATATTTTAGTGATTTTAGCCGTTGCCTTGAGGTCTTTGTAAGCATTGAAAGCCAAAGAGATACTATCGCCTAAGTGTATATTCTCTAAGTACTGTTCGGCCAGCTGGGTACGGAAAACAAACTCGCCCATCTTGGCCAAGATAGCCACGGTAATTCCCGAATTGAGGGTGTTACGCTCAATCACTGAAGCCCCTTCCTGCAAGGGTAGATCTATAACCGTACCTGAAATACTGGATTTTACGATATTGGAAGTCTCTTTTTTGCCGATCACCTTGCCTGTTTTCTGGATTGCTAATTGGTTCTGAGCCGATAGGAGTTGTTCCTTGGCGGTACCGTATTCTCTTTCAGCGGTTTCCATATTAGCCTTGGAAATAGTCTGTGCCTCATAGAGTTTCTTAGAGCGCTCATAGGAGAGCTTGGCCGCATCAAAGTTTATCTGAGCCATTTTGACATTATTCTCCAAGCGTTCCAGCTCTAAGGTACTAGGTACAAGGCTGATAGAGGCCACTGGAGACCCCTCTTGCACTACATCGCCTATCTTGACAAAGATTTTGTCCAAGACCCCTGAGAGCTGCGACTTGAGTTCTATTTCCTTGACAGGATACACATTGCCAGGGATATAGATTTCCTCCCTTATATCTCTGTTGGTGATACTTACAGAAGGCATTTCCACTTGTACTTTAGAGTTGTTGAGCCAAAAGAAGGCTACCACTCCCACGAGCACTATGGCTAAGAAGATAAAGAGTTTTTTCTTTCTTTTCATTACAATTAGTTTTGAAGTTTTAGTATTATAAAATCTAAGGACTATAGGGTTTTCGCCTAACTACTGACCTATGATTACTGACTGCTAACCACTGACTACTGCTTTTCCCCGAAAAGGTTCAGTGCTCTTACCCAAGAAGTTTTCTTGTAGGAGATAAATACATCAATCACCAATAGCACAAAGGCAATGGCTAAGAACCACTGGAATTGGTCTTTGTAATCGGAAAATACCTGAGACTCATATTCGTTTTTCTCTATATTATCCAAGGCCTTTTTTATATTATCCAACACCTCACGCGTATTGGTACCATCAAAATACTTACCCGATGCCCCTCGTGCTATTTCCTCCAAAAGGGGTTGATTGAGCTTGGTAATCACCACTTGTCCATCTTTGTCTCTTTTGGGGAGGGTTTGCCCGTTTTCTGTGATAGGAATAGTACCTCCTTGGGCAGTTCCCAGTCCAATGGTAAAGATACGGATTCCCCTATCATTGACCTCTTGGAGCAAGTCCCCTACCCCCTGCTCATGGTCTTCCCCATCGGAGAGGATAACAAGGATTTTAGAGGCTTGTCCCGAGTCCTGAAAGTAATCCATGGCCGTCTGTATAGCCTCTCTTATGGCCGTACCCTGAGAGGAGAGCATATTGGTATTAATCCCTTCAAGGAATATCTTGGCCGCCGAGTAGTCCGAGGTCAGTGGTAGCTGCGGGTAAGCCTGTGCGGCATAGGGTACAAAGGCAATCCTATCCCCATGCAATTGTTCTATGACTTGGGAGATAATGTGCTTGGCCTTCTCTATACGATTGGGCTTTACATCTTCGGCCAGCATACTCTTGGAGACGTCAATGGCAAAGACAATATCCACTCCTTCGCGCTTTACGGTCTCCAGCTTTGTCCCTACTTTGGGATTTACCAAACCTATAACGATAAAGGAGAATACAAGGATAAAGAAAACAAACTTCACCCAAGGCTTGAAATAAGAGGTTTCCGAAGCCAAACGTGAGAAAGTTGTTTTCTCTGCAAATCGCTTCACCGCCCTTGCCCTCCATAGCTGTACCCCTACATAGAGCAAGGTAAAAATTGGGAGCAAGAGCAATAGGTAA
>CAJZFM010000082.1 GCA_915070235.1 uncultured Capnocytophaga sp.
TTATTTAACAAAGATAAAAGATTTTTTCTTTCTGTTTCTAAAGAATTCATTTCATTTTTTATATCAGATAATACTTTAGTACCAGTTGCAGTTTTTTCTAAAATAACTAAATCTATTGTCATTATGGAAACCTCAACAAAACCTACAGAAACGGCCGATTTTTTGACACTCTTTCAAATAATCCCCGCCTCTCTTTATGCTTTTAGGAAACGCATAAAGCAGAAACCCCTTCTATTTCTTTTGGATTGGGTTGCTATCCCTCTTTTATTCATTACTTTCTTAGGCCTTTGGAACAAGGAAGGTACGCTTGAGCTCAAGCTATTCACTTTTGGAATTGTACTACTCTGGTGGTGCGTGGTCAAATTACTCTTATGGGATAAGTGGATAACCGCTGCCGAAAAGAACTATAAAAAATTTTACGCGAAAGACTTGCCTAATACAAAATAAAATAGTATTTTTGCGCCCGCTAAGTAACCTCTGGCGAGGGACGTGTATGTTGCTTAGGTAATACTTAATTTTTATACTTTTATGGAGTCTTTATTAAAGTACGTACAAGACAATTTCATTGCTAAGAAAGATTTCCCTGAATTCTCCACAGGGGACACTATTACAGTGTATTATGAAATCAAGGAAGGAGAAAAATCCCGTGTTCAGTTCTTCAGAGGTGTGGTAATCCAGCGCCGTGGTACAGGAGCTACTGAGACTTTTACTATTCGTAAAATGTCCGGTGAGGTAGGTGTAGAGCGTATCTTCCCTATCAATATGCCTGCTATCCAAAAGATTGAAGTGAACAAATATGGTAAAGTGCGCCGCGCACGTATCTATTACTACCGTGAATTGCGTGGTAAGAAAGCTCGTATCAAAGAAATACGAAAATAATTTTTTAGCTTACACAAAGTATGAAGAAAGGTTGTCTTGGGACAGCCTTTTTTTATAAAACCACCCTCCAAAAACACTTAATCTATGAGTAGCACTTTCATCAATGGCCTCTCGTGTATCTCCGCCCAGCCTTCTTTCTCAGGGGATTTCCCTATGCACTTCTGCGAAAACAGCAAGGAGGCTGTCCTCTTTGCTATGGAACCTCCGTATAAGGACTATATTCCCCCCGCTGCCATTAGGCGTATGTCCAAAAGTGTAAAAATGGGCATGGTTGCTGCCTCTGTGGCCTTAGAGCAAGCACACCTCTCCCCTCAGGCAATTTTTGTGGGCACAGGCATGGGCTGCCTACAGGACTCCGAGAAATTCCTAAGAACACTCTTAGACAATCAGGAACAACATCTTACCCCTACTGCCTTTATCCAATCCACTCACAACACAGTAGCAGGACAAATCGCAATCAACTTGCAGTGCAAAGGTATGAACCTGACATATGTCAATGGGGCTTGCTCCTTTGAGAGCGCCCTCTTGGAAGCCAAAATGCACATGGAGCAAGGCCAACTTCAGCATATCTTGGTCGGAGGCATTGATGAGCATAGCCCCCATACCACCTACTTATACGAATTAGCTGGGATAATCAAGAACAAGACAACGCTCCCCTGCCCTATCATGCAACCCAACTCCTCAGGGATTCGCTTAGGGGAAGGGGCTACCTTCTTTGCCCTCTCGGATACTTACTCGGAGCAGACTGTTGCAGAACTGCTCAATGTCGAGATACGTTATCGCTTGACTCCCAACGAAGTAGAGGCCTTCGTCAGTGATTTCCTCTCCCAAAATGGACTTTCCTTCACGGATATTGACTTAGTAGTCTCTGGACGAGGTGAAAACCAAAAGGACAGACCGTATTTTGATGCCTTTGACAACCTTTTCCTTTCCACACCTATACTCATTTACAAGCACTTAATGGGTGAGTTCTTTACCGCCTCTGCCTCAGGGGTGTATGTCGCTTGTAGTGCTTGCAACTCCCGCGAATTACCCTCTATCCTACAAGCTTATCCCGAAAGACAGCCACAACAGCCGATCCAATATATATTATTATATAACCAATACTTAGGAAAGGAACACAGTTTGGTGTTATTAAGAAAAAAATAACAGACCTCGTTAAACCTTTGTATTGATTTTTTTTATACTTTTGTGCTTTATTACTAAAAAATAAATTTTATGTTTCAATTACCTCAACTTCCTTACGCCTATGATGCCTTAGAGCCTTATATAGATGCGCGTACTATGGAAATTCACTACACCAAACACCACAAAGCCTATACTGATAATCTAAATAATGCGATCAAGGGCACCCCCCTTGAAGGAAAAACAATTCAGGAGATTTTGCAAACCTTAGACCCTGAGAACAAGGCCGTTCGCAATAATGGCGGTGGGTACTACAACCACAATCTGTTCTGGGAAATCCTCTCTGCTAAGAAAACTACTCCCTCTGCTGAGCTTTCCAAAGCCATAGAGGCTGCTTTTGGCTCTTTTGAGGCTTTCAAGGAGGCTTTCTCCAAGGCTGCTGCTACCCAATTTGGCTCTGGCTGGGCTTGGCTTGCGGTAGAAAAAGGTGGTAAAGTAGGCATTTGTGCTACTGCTAACCAAGACAATCCTCTTATGTCCCACATCAAGTGCGGTACTCCTATCTTAGGTTTGGACGTATGGGAACATGCCTATTACCTAAACTACCAAAACCGCCGTGCCGACTATATTGAGGCTTTCTTCAATATCATCAATTGGGATAAAGTAAGCGAGCTATACAACCAATACAAATAAATTTTCCTGAAAAAAGAAAATTGGCACGGTTATTGATTATTACTTAGTACAAGAAACTCCTAAAAAAACCACCTATGAAACCCAAAAAAAACCCTAATGTTGACCTAAAGAAACGCGTAGGTTTATTTTTCTCTATCGGGCTTGCCATAGCTACTTTCGCTAGCCTCTATGCCATTAACTACAAATCCGTAGAAGAAGGCAAAAAGAAAATAGAATTTGACAAGCTGGTAGACCTTTCCGAAGATGTGCAAGATGTGGTTATGGAAGAGAATACACCTCCTCCTGCACCACCTGCCGAACCTGAAAAAGTGGAAATCCCACCCGATGTCATCAAGGAAGTAGATGACGAAAAGAAGGTAGAGACCGAATTCCAGTCCAACGAAATTAAAAAGGACGAACCTGTCGCTGCTCCTCCTAAGATCAGTACCACAGGGGTGCCTGGAGGTACAGGTACAGGCGATGACGATATTCAGGACGATGTACAGTTCTTCGCTATTGAACAAAAACCTATGTTTGAGGAATGTAAGAATGTGCCTAAGGAAGAACAAGAAAGATGCTTCAAAAAAGCCTTAGACGCTTTTGTAAGTAAAACCCTTGTATATCCTGAGACAGCTATGCAAATGGGCTCTCAAGGACGTGTTGTGGTACAGTTCCGTATCAAAAAGGACGGAAATGTAGAGGTAATCAATACCCAAGGTAAAGATAAAACCTTAGAGAAAGAAGCCCGACGTGTGATTGAGAAGCTCCCAAGACTTATCCCTGGAAAACAACGTGAAAGACCCGTTGCGGTAATCTTCTCTTATCCTATCGTATTTAAGCTAAACTAAGTAATAATTTCATCAGATAAGTGAATAGTGAAGGGCTTGCCTTTCACTATTCGCTTTTGATTTTTTCAGTCATGGGAAAAAAGCTAACTGCTGTTTTATACATCTGTCTTACTATAGCTCTTTTGGCAGGTAGTGCATGGGGAATTCACGCTTTGAGAAAGCGAGAGGTGCATGGGCTGTTTGTCGTAGGAAAAGCACCCTCCTTTTGCTTCACCGACCAGCACAACCAGCCTTTTTGTGATCGTGATTTTAAGGGGAAAATATGGGTAGCGGACTTCTTCTTTACCTCTTGCCCCACCATTTGCCCTGTGATGACCACTCATATGGTAGCCGTACAGAATGCCTTCCCTGACAACTCTATCGGTATCGCTTCTTTTTCCATAGACCCAGAAACTGATACCCCCGAAGTATTACAGGCCTATGCCCATGAGAAAGGCGTCCGTTCTCCCCATTGGCACCTGCTCACAGGGAAAGAAGAGGATATCTATCGTACAGCCAATGAGGGATTCAACATCTACGCTAAAGCAGGCAATACCCCCGAGAATTTTGAACATTCTGGCCTTTTCGCTTTAGTAGATACCAATGGAAATATCGTCTGCCGAAAAGAAAATGGCAAACCTATTTTCTTCTACGATGGTATGACCCAAGAAGGAATCGCTATGCTCATAGAAGATATACGAAAATTAATGACCAATGATGAATGATTAATGACAAATATTTACTATCTTTGCCTACTAATAGTGCATTAACCCTCAATTTTTATTCGCATGGAAACTTTAGCTACTCCCATAAGAAAGCGTGAAGTATATGACTACATGTCTGAAACGACAAATGAAATACATTTGCTCCTAAAGGATATCCTGCAGCATGACAAGGCCATCACTTACGAAGATGGAGAAAAAGTATATGCACTTATCAGCCAAGCCCTTACTAAGGAAAAGAAAGTTATTTTAGACTTCCAAGGCATCACTATAGTGATTCCCGCTTTCCTGCACGCATCTGTTGGTGAGCTTTACAAGGATTTTGACGGTGATTTTCTAAACAATCATTTGATATTAAAAAACATAGAAGGTACAAACAAAGTCCTTCTTGATATGGTAATAAAATATACAAAACAATATATCGCTGATCCTGAAGCTTTTGAAAGAGCTATCAAAAGTACTTTTTAGCAATGCCAAATACTATTATCCCATACGCTCAATTTGAGTTCAAAAGTAACCAAACTTATTTCTTTGACAATAATATCTGGATTTCCTTATATTCTTTCATTAACAATAACCCTGACAAGCACAGAAAAGTAAGTAGTTTCCTATCAAAAATAGAGCATCATAATTCTCAAATAGCTTTAGTCAGTCTTATCATTAGTGAATTTACCAATACAACTATACGTCTCTGCTACAATCTGTGGAAAGAGCAAACACAGAATTATATGGCCGATTACAAAAGAGATTATAAGCAAAGTACCGATTTCCAGAATAATCTAACAGAAGTAAAATCATTGGTAAGAACTATGTACCAATTGGATTGTACAGAAAGATACCCCGATAGTTTCAATGCAATAGCCCTTGAGCCTATTATGGAGAATTTTCATATTGATTTCAATGATGCTTATTACCTTGAACTTTGCGCCAGAAATAATTGGATTTTAGTAACTTCAGATAATGATTTTGATAGTATAGACAAAGGGATTACCATTGTCAAAATTTAAAGTAGAAAATAACCATATGCCCCAGAAATCCCCCGTACAGCCTAAAAAACACTTAGGACAACACTTCCTCACTGACCTGAATATTGCCCAACAAATAGCCCAAACCCTCTCTCTCTGTGGCTACAAGCAGGTGTTGGAAATCGGTCCAGGCACAGGCGTACTTACCCAATTCCTTTTAGAGAAAGATGCAGAAGTATTTGTTATTGAGATAGATAAAGAATCGGTAGCTTACCTACAAACGTTCTTTCCGAAACTAAAAGGGCATATCCTCTCTGAAGACTTTCTAAAGTTTGACATCGTCAGTTACTTTAACAAGACACCCTTTGCTATTATAGGTAATTTCCCCTATAATATCTCTTCTCAGATTGTATTTAAGCTCTTGGAGATTCGCTTTTTTGTGCCTGAGTTTGCGGGTATGTTCCAAAAAGAAGTGGCCGAGCGTATCTGTGAGGGACCTGGTAGTAAGTCTTACGGTATTCTCTCGGTACTTACACAGGCTTTTTATGAAACAGAATACCTCTTCACAGTACCTGAACATGTATTCAATCCCCCTCCAAAGGTAAAAAGCGGCGTCATTCGTCTCAAGCGCAAGGAGGATTATACGCTTGCTTGCGATGAAAAGATGTTTTTCTCAGTAGTAAAGACAGCCTTTGGCCAGCGCCGCAAGACCTTACGCAACAGCCTTAAGTCCTTTCTTTTAGAGCGCGAAGCCCTCAAGGCAGAACCCCTCTTTGACAAGCGTCCTGAGATGCTCTCCGTATCTGAATTTATCACCCTCACTCAGTGGCTGAGCGCACCCAATTCTTAGGAATAGATACCTCCGTTGATGTGTATGACCTCTCCTGTGATATAGCCTGCCTTTTCTGAGGCTAAGAAACTTACCAAATCGGCCACTTCCTGCACCTTGCCAAAACGTCCCATAGGAATGAGTTTGCTCAATTCTTTCTCGTCCAGTGCAGCCGTCATATCCGTCTGTATAAAACCAGGAGCTACAGCATTGACCGTAATATTACGTTTGGCCACTTCCTGTGCCAAGGCTTTGGTAGCAGCCACTAAAGCTCCCTTAGCAGCCGAATAATTCACCTGCCCTGCGGTACCTTTCACCCCCGATACGGAAGCCACATTGATAATACGCCCTGAGCGCTGGCGTAGCATCTTTTGCAAGAAGAAATGGGTTACATGATAGAAGCCATCTAAGGTGGTCTTTAGCACCTTATCCCAATCCTCATAGGGCATCCACATGAACAGTCCATCGCGAGTGATGCCTGCATTATTGACAATCACCTCCACCTGTGCCTCCTTATGGGCTTCTTGCCACTGAGAAAGCACCTGCTCGGTTTGCGCTTTATCCGTTACATCAAAACAAAGCAACTCACCTGTGCCTCCCAACTGTTGCACACGCTCAAGTGTCTGTTGGGCTGCCTGTTCATTGCTCTGATAGTTAATTAGTATATGGTAGGGACTATCTTGGGCTAATTGCTCACAAATAGCACGCCCTATCCCTCTGGAACCTCCTGTTATAATAGCACACTTCATAATGGTTAATGGTCAATGATTAATGCCAACAATAATCAATAGTATTAATCATTATTGGCATTAACTATTAGCTTTTACTTGTTATTTATTACCTAAACTCAGGGTATTTAATAGGATTAATCTCATTCATAATCGCATATACCTTCTCAAATACGTCCTCTACATTGGGTTTAGAGAAGTAATCTCCGTCGGAGGCATAAGCAGGTCGGTGCGATTTGGCGGTAAGGGTCTGTGGCTTGCTGTCCAAATAGCGGTAAGCATTCTGTTTTTCCACTATCTCCTGCATTAGATAAGCCGATGCTCCTCCCTCTACATCTTCATCTACGATGAGTAGGTTGTTGGTTTTCTGAATACTCTTGACCGTATCATGATTTATGTCAAAAGGAATAAGCGATTGAGCATCTATAATCTCTATGCTAATATCCACTTTGTCAAGCTCTTTGGCTGCTTGTTCTACAATACGTAGAGTAGCTCCGTAGGAAACCACAGTTACATCGCGCCCTTCACGGATTTTCTCCACCACTCCTATAGGCGTCGTAAATTCTCCTAAGTTACTTGGCATAAGCTCCTTGGTACGATAGCCATTGAGGCACTCCACTACAAAAGCTGGTTGATTGCCCTGTAGCAAGGTATTATAGAAGCCAGCGGCCTTGGTCATATTGCGTGGTACTAAGAAGTACACCCCACGAAGGAAGTTGAGTAATCCTGCCATAGGCGAACCTGAGTGCCAGATACCTTCCAAGCGATGGCCTCTTGTACGTACAATTAGTGGTGCTTTCTGGTAGCCACAAGTGCGGTAGCTCAGCGTAGCCAAATCGTCCGTAAGGGTCTGCAAGGCATAAGGGGTATAGTCCAAATACTGGATCTCCGCAATAGGTCTTAGCCCTCGCATGGCCATACCTACGCCTTGTCCTATGATAGAGGATTCGCGAATGCTGGTGTCATCTATACGGATTGCTCCATATTTCTCTTGTAGGCCTTCCAAGCCCTGATTCACATCGCCTATTTTTCCTGTATCTTCTCCAAAAGTAAGTAGATTAGGGTATTTGGCAAAAAGGGCATCAAAATTATCTCTAAGCACTATACGCCCATCTACCTCTGGAGCATCAGGAGCATATTGGGGAGCTACTTGGGGTACAAAAAGCGGATTCTTTTCGTCCTCACTATACAGATGTGAGCTATAGCGCTCTTGTAGCTTTTCGAGCGTCTCTCTAAGCCATACCTTCAGCTGTTCTGTAGCTTGGTTTTCCTCACCTGCGGCATAGCGCAATACCTTTCGGGCAGTACTAATTATATCTCGGTATAAGGGTACTTCTATTTGGTCAAGAGCTTCTCGGAGTTCAAAGATCTCAAGACTATTGAAACAATGTCTTTCCAGCTCTTGAATCTGATCTGAAAGCTCTTGTCTAAGTGCCTTAATAGGGGTTTGATACTCTTTCCATGCCTTTTCTCTGGCTTCTTTTACCTCTCTTTTAGCCTCTTCTTCAGCTATTTTCCTTGCTTCTTCTTCAGCCTTTTTTTCTT
>CAJZFM010000083.1 GCA_915070235.1 uncultured Capnocytophaga sp.
ATTACTAATTTTCGGGAACTTTTACTTTATTATAGGAAAAAGTTTAAACAGCTTCTATAAATAATATATCAACATTATGACCTCAGACGAATTTGCAAAGAACTTTTACCTTGAAAAACTAGCGTTTTTAAAGTCATGCTTTCAAGCGCAACCCGAACAAGCTTCGGCTGTAAATGTAAAAATAAAAGAAATGGCTCTGACAGAGAGTCAAACTGAGAAACTTAAGGAAGTTATTGATATTCTGTTAGAAGATGTATTTTACACTATCCTATTAGGCCTAGATGGTGAATGCCCCATAGGTGAGATCCAACAGAATTATAAGATATATGACCAAGACAATAATCTTATTTCCGATTGTGGAGAATTGGAAGCCAGTGCTTATGAGTACTTTCACGAAGACAAATATGAGAGGGAAACTCTCTGATAATTAACAAATGAACCTATTATGAAAAAACACACTCTGAAAGACATCATCCGTGCTTTGGTAGCGGAGTACCTTACTGATGATGGAAAAACCTATAACACCAAGCACTATAATCTATCTGCAATTATAGTGGTAGGTATAAGGTTAACTCGGAAAGGTTGGTGTCGTTCCGCAAGTGGCTACTCGGATTTTGATAAGTTTTTTAACTAATATACTCATTAACCTATTATGATTTCTGTATACAAACTAAAACCTAAATTCCAGCAGCTATTGCACCCGCTACTGGTATGGCTACACAGGAGAGGTGTTACTGCCAATGAGATTACTGTAGTGGCCATTGTGTTCTCCTTTGGGATTGGCGTGCTCTTTTGGGAGGCTTCGGCGGTACCACTTTTCTTTTTGGCACTGCCCATAGGGCTGTTGGTGCGTATGATCCTCAATGCTCTTGACGGTATGATGGCACGAGAGTTCGGACAAACCTCCCGCTTAGGAGAGGTACTCAATGAGGTGGGCGATGTGGTCTCGGATGTGTTTATCTTCTTCCCCTTGCTAAAGTACCACCCCGAAAGCCTTTACTGGGTGGTAGCTTTTATTGTACTGAGCGTACTCAATGAGTTTGCTGGCGTCATGGGCAAGGTCTTAGGAGGGCAAAGGCGCTATGAGGGGCCTATGGGCAAGAGCGACCGAGCACTGCTGATGGGTATCTATGGGCTGCTTGCCTACTTTGGTGTGGGAATACAAGCCTACTCTCAAGTGGTTTTTGCCATAGTTATTGCCTTGCTACTTTTAAGTACTTTCACCCGCTTAAAAAAAGGACTTTATGCCGCTTGACAACAAATATGCCGATGTACCGCTTCGTATCAGGAGCTGGGGAGTGATTATCTGTGTTTTTGCTGCGGCTGTCTCCCACCCCTACGCCATGTGTCTTTTTTCCCTATGGGTAAGCTTTCAAGCCCTTACGGAATTGGGCGGGCTCTTTGGTTTTAATCCGAGCTATTGGCGTATGGCTATTCCCTTGTTACAAGGGGTTTTACTATGGAGCTGTCCCAACTACTCCACTTATATGGTAGAAGCTTGTATGGTTGTGGGGATAGGCCTTATCCTATATCTATGCCTTAGGCAAATCCCCTTAGGATTGCCCCTTTCCCTACTGATTGTTTTGGCAGCCTACCCTCACCTGACTTTCTTACGTATGAAGCCACAAGGGGTGGAGTGGTTCATCTTCTTGGTGGTAACGACCGAACTCAACGACATCTTCCAATACCTCACTGGAAAGCGCTTTGGCAAGCACAAGATCTTACCCAAGATAAGCCCCAATAAGACCGTGGAAGGGTTTGTAGGCGGCTTACTGCTCACCCCTTTTTTGAGTGTGGGCTTAGGCTACTTGCTGAGGCTTCCTATTGCACTACATACATTAGTTTTTGTAGGCTTATTCATTAGCTTTTTTGGTTTCTGGGGCGATGTGACTTTCTCTTACCTCAAGCGGCGGGCGGGGGTAAAGGACACCAGCCAACTGATTCCTGGTCATGGTGGTCTCTTGGATCGCATAGATAGTCTCTTGTTCAACTGTATTTGGTTTTACCTATGGATACGATAAAGCCCTTTTCCCGTAGTTTGCTTCTCTCCGGAGGAGGCACCCGCTTTGCCTTATACAATGGTATGTATGCAGCGTTGTGTGATATAGGCAAAGCTCCTGAGCTACTTATTGCTAGCTGTGGTGGGGCTTTTGCTGCCTTGGTAATCAATGCTTTTGCTAATAATACAGAGAGAAAAGCCTATCTGCAATCACAGGAGTTTTACCACTTTATCCAAAGCCTGTCCCTTACCCCTTATAGCAAGCTATATCGCTTGGGGCTTTTAGTCCTACAGAAGCGCTATGACCGGCGTCGTGCTCCCTTGGTAGAAGATGTATATACACGCTATTTGGTAGAAATGTCCCAAGACCTATCGGGGCTACTCCCCTCCTTGACCAAGTTAGCTTTTTCTGCTGCCTTGCCCACTATCATCATAGGAGCAAAGATGTGCTTTGCCCCCCATGAGTGTGGCAAGCGTAGAGGTAAGCGAAAACTCTACCAAGAGGTGCTCATAACCGACCCTGAGACTGCCCAGAGGATCCCTCTTGAGACACTGCAACATACCGAATCCAACTATACGCTTTCGGCCGTAGCAACCGATATAAGTGTGGAAACGGCTATTCCCTTGCTCTGGGCTGCCCGTATTTCTGTCTCGGATATGTTCTATGTAGCTCCTGTAAGCTATCAGGGGACATACTATGCAGGCGGGGCTATTGACCTTGTTCCTATGGAGCTGGCTTATGCGCTTTCAACTACTGTAATTGCTGAGCACAAGCAGGCCTACTCTCCTACCGAAGAGTCTTTGGTACGTGCCGTCTTGGGCTTTAGTGGCAACGAGCGGTTGGCGTCGGTGGCTTCCTATCCTGCCCAATGGATAGATACTCGAAGAGCAACTACCGTTCTAAAGGGCTTTTACTCTGAGAAATATATCAATTGGAAGCATCTGGAGATAGGAATTCACTTTCCCAAGGACTATCCCTCTTACCGAGAGCAGATAGAGCGGCAATGGGACTATGGTTACCAAACTATTCTTAACACCTTTAGCTTATGAATGTATTTATCATAGGAGGCACCACTGGCATAGGGTTTGCCTTGGCTCACTTCTACCAGCAAAGCGGCCATCGGGTTGGGGTATGCGGCAGAGATCTTAGCAAGCTCCCCAAGGCAGTTCCTTTTGAGAGTTATAAGGCCGATGTTATAGACAAAGCACTATTAACCCAGGTGATACGACAGTTTGTAGGCTCAGACACCCTCTCCTTACTTATCAACTGTGCGGGTAGCTATGCCGAGGATGTGGTAGGAGAAATTTCTTACGAGGAGGCGGTCAGTATGCTACAAACCAATATCATAGGAGCCGTCAATACCTTGGAGGTTAGCCGAGAACTTATGGCTCATCATGGAGGCCAAATCGTCCTGCTAGCATCTATCTCAGGGATTTTGGACTATCCCTCCTCCAGCCTATATACCAAGACCAAGCGCAGTGTTTTACAGATAGCCGATGCCTATAGGCGTGCCTTACGCCCCTTTGGCATCTATATCACCTCTATTGCGCCTGGGTATGTAGCCACCCAAAAGCTTTACAAGCTCAACCAAAACAATCTCTCTAAGAAACCTTTTCTGGTGAGTGAAGATAGAGCAGTAGCCGAAATCAGCAGGGCTATTACTCAAAAGAAAAGCCTACACCTCTTCCCTACTCGTATGAAGTGGCTCATGCAATTACTCTCGCTACTGCCTAAGCCTTTGCTGTCCTTACTAATGTACAGAAAAGCCAAATGGATGCAAAATCACAACTAATTCTAACAAAAAATTAGGTAATCAAAAAATAATTTTCTATTTTTGTCGTATCAAAATCATTATACCATGAACACAGGTTTTTTCAAAAGTCATGAAGGGGAAGAACTATTCTTCTACGAATGGAATTACAAGCCCGGACAAAAGACCCTTATCGTAATCCATAGAGGGCATGAGTATGGGGAGCGTCTACAGGAATTTGCTACCCATCCGCTCTTTGCTGCCTACAACATCTTTGCTTTTGACATGCGTGGACATGGGCACACCAAAGCCGCTGTATCTCCTATTTTCATGGATTCGGTACGGGACTTGGATACCTTTGCCAAGTTCCTTGGGCAGCACTATGAGGTACGCGAGGAAGATATCTTTGTAGTGGCCAATAGTATTGGCGGGGTAATCACATCGGCTTGGGTGCATGATTTTGCACCCCGCATCGCTGGCATGGCGCTCTTGGCTCCTGCCTTTGAGATCAACCTGATCGTTCCTATGGCCAAGCAAGCCATCGAGTTGGCTCTAAAAATCAATCCTAAACTGATTGTTAAGAGCTATGTAAAATCCAAGATGCTCACTCGCGACACTAAGCAGCAACAGGCTTACGATAATGACCCTCTCATCACCCGCTCTATCAATGGCAAACTCCTCATTGACCTTGCCAATGCTGGTAAGCGATTGGTGGAAGATGCCGCTGCAATCACCACCCCTACCCTACTGCTCTCCGCTAAAAAAGACTTTGTGGTGATTAACCGACAGCAAAAGCAGTTTTATATAAACCTATCCTCCCCTATAAAAGAGTTTGTTACCTTGGAGGGCTTCCATCATGGAATTCTCTTCGAGCAAGGCCGTGAGGAAGTATATAAGCTCCTACAACACTTTATCCAAAAGGCTTTCTCTGCACCCTTGCCTACTCCTACTCTTGATTCTGATCTCTTTACTCAGAAAGAATTTGAGACCATGCAATATGAACTGATTCCCACCAGAGAGCGTTGGGGTTACCATCTTCAGAAATGGGCGTTGAGCAAGCTTGGTCACCTCAGTGGTGGTATGACTGTAGGGCTTACCTATGGCTTCGATTCTGGCGCCTCCATGGATTATGTATATAAAAACACGCCACAAGGCAAGTGGGGTATAGGTCGTTGGATGGACAAAAGCTATCTCAATGCCATAGGCTGGCGCGGGGTACGTATCCGCAAGAGACACCTCCTACAACAGGTAGAAAAGGCTATACAAGCCCTACAAGCCCAAGAACAGGAGGTAAAAATATTGGACATCGCAGGTGGAGTGGGCAACTACCTTTTTGATATCAAAGAGCGCCACCCTGAAGTGGAGATCGTTATCAATGAGTTCCTACCAGCCAACATACAGAAGGGAGAGCAAATTATCAAAGAGCGTGGCTACCAGAATATTCGCTTTACCAATTACAATTGTTTTGAGGCTGATACTTACCGCAAACTAAATTATTCGCCCAATATCACCATCATCTCAGGTATTTTTGAGCTTTTTGGCGATAATATCTTGGCCTCTGAGGCAATCAAGGGGGTGGTTTCTATCTCGGACAATGGGTATATCATCTATACAGGACAGCCATGGCACCCCCAGCTCAAAACCATTGCCTTTGTCCTGAAGAGCCATCAGGAAAAAGACTGGGTGATGCGCCGCCGTAGCCAGCGTGAATTGGACGGACTTTTCTCCCTCCAAGGAATCAAGAAAAAAAGTATGCTGATTGATGATTTTGGAATCTTTACTGTTAGTTTAGGACAAGTAAAGAAATATTAGGTGAGAATATATGAAAATAATTTATGCTTTTATAATAGCACTTATCCTAAGTGTGATTGCTTTTTTCCTTCTTTAAAACTAAGTATTTTGTATTCTTCATTTAGGTGATATTTCACTTTGGTTTCATTGTACCAAGTATCGTGTTCTTTTCCATCACACAAGCTATTTTCGTGAGGAACGGTTTCTATTTGTGCTAATCGTTTCTGTAAGACATTCATTTAGTTGCTTTTTCTAAAAGTGATTCCATAAAGTCGGCAGTCTCATCGGCGATAAGGAGTTTGTTCCCTGCTTTGGCAACCCGAAGCATTTCGCTTATAGCAAGTGCTTTATCGTTAAAGAAATTGATACCTCCGTTGTGAAACACAATATCAAAAGTATTATCGGCAAAAGGCAATTCCTCTCTCGTGGACTTCTCCCAAGGAGAGGGGACAATCCGCAAAAGTGATTTTTGTTATTTTTGATTTGTTTTGATAATTAAAACATTAATCAGTTGTCGAGGCGACAATCTCTATACTGACAAAAGTTTGCTAGACTACTGCCAAATGCTTCTGGTAAGGTGTATCATCTTGCTCCGTATCCAACTAAGTCTATTATAATAGGCACGAGCTACAAGCTCGCGCCAACGGGGGCATTCTCTTCTTGCAAATTGATATTAATAATTTCCTCTAACAGATTAATAACTTGGGGTTCTCCCTCCAATGTATACTTCTCACAGAACAATAATTGCTTTTTCAGTACTCTTTTGAGGCGTGTTTCTTCCTTTTTAGCCTCATTAACATAGTTTATCCACTCTTTTTGATATTCTATTTTCCCCAATCAACGGGTGCCCATTGTGTGAGCTCCCAAGGGAAGTCGTTGATGTTATCGAACTTGCCGTACTTCTTCTCAAACTCCCCATCGTGTTCCCAAGGGTCTAACCCGTGGATCGCAAGCTCATAAATGCCGTGCTCGGTGGTGAAAGTGTGGCAAAATGCGTTCTTATCAGCGGCATAAGCCCCATATTTCTGCACCGCCTTGGCAATCATCAGGGTCATAGGACTCAATCCGAGTTTATCTAAGTCCACTTTCGGGTCGATACGGCACCATTGCCCTTCCATTGGGGCGTCGGCATCGTCCAGATCGCCATCGCCAGCCTTCGCAGGCCACGAAAAGCCTTTACGGGCGTGCGCTATGGTGAACGATAGGGCGTGATTGATCTCCCCTGCCCTCACTTCCTCGATACCGATCTGCGACAGCGGATTGAGCATTCCCACTACCGAGCTACCGCCTTTGGTAAGGCGCATCCAATAGTTGTCCTTAGCGAGCCCTCGCAGGCCTGGCTTTGCAATGAAGTAGCCCGAGCCTTTAAATTTGTACTCACCGCTGTTCACATACGTTACTCCGAAGTACTGACGCATCACTCCCGTTGCCACGTCGTACACCGCCATATGCGCATCGTTTCCAGCGGCAGGCTTGGCATCGTGCACGATAGGCTGACGCCCTCCCGTGTATTTATAGAGGTCAGCATCGTCTCGCTCACGGTGTCCTTCGGGGATAAAATTAGCATAATGCTGGTTCTTATCATTACTATCTACTATAATTATGGTGTAATTATAGTGCTGACGTGTAATGGTAGTGATCACCCCGTAAGGATTGGTTGCCAGCGATTTCATTTTGGCTGCAATCGCTGCTGAATTGGGCGCGAGAGGCATCTCTTTGTCTACCCTTCGCGTAAAAACGGTCCCCTTTGCCACATAGTTCTTTCCGAAAAGGTCGCCCGAAGTTTTGTACACTACGCTGGGGTCGATCGGATCCTCTCCGCCGCCTCCGTTGCTGTCCTTTCCGCAAGCCACAAGGGCAAATGCTGCTACTAATGTTATGAACTTTTTCATAGTCGGATGTTATTTAAATGTTTGTTATCCTTTTACAGTTTACCTACGATGCTTCTGCTGTTCCTCTTCTCCCGATTGTTTGCTACAAGCAGATAGTATAAGTAGAAAGAAAAAGTAAATAAGTGTTTTGTTATGTGTCATTTTAAATATTTTTATTGATTTCATTTCTTGCCTTGTTTAGAGAGAGCTTGAGCAAGCTGAGTAAATTGTTCTTTTATTTATACATCAAAATAAGTGAACACAAACTTAGGGGGTAACTCATACAAAAGATAATCGCCCACGATAAGCCCTATACATTCATTTTTATCATCATATACACAAGCCTCTACCACAAGTTTATTCATCTTTTTATCTTTATACAAGGTCAGTTCGCGTAGTTTATTCACTTCCTTATCTATATCTTCTATAGGAAAGAGGTGCAACACGTTTTTATCCTCTACAAAATCAAGTGTCTCATTGATTTCTTCTAAAAACGCTCCCGAAGCACCAAACTTTTCAGCTAATACTTGGGTATTTTGCGATTTATAAGCATTTAAAAAATCGGTAAGGGCGTAGTAAATTTCTGTTTTAAGGGCTTGTGTAATTTCCATATAGTGTTATTTTATCTTTACTATGTCGTTTTTATAACTCGCAAAAGTATAGCGACGCAAAAGCAATTTTGAGACTTTTCAGATAGCCTCAACGGGTGTATTAACAACTAAAGTAGTGAAATACAAACTTAGGAAATTGGTCTCTAAGGTTGTAATATCCTTTGATGATGGCAAAATATTCTTGATCATCCCACAAGTGGGCTTCTACTCCTACAGCGGTATCATCATTGTTGAAGTTATACACCTCTAAA
>CAJZFM010000084.1 GCA_915070235.1 uncultured Capnocytophaga sp.
CTTGGGTATCAGAATTTAACATAGACCGATATTTAGCGGAATACAGTTTTAGAATCAATCGCTCACAAAGCAAAGAGACTATCTTTAACAATTTAATAAAAAGAATACTTGAAAGAGAACCTATTTTCCAACCTCTGTTAATATGCCATTAACTTGACACCTCAATAAGAATTTATGGGATCAAATTATGAGATCTTGTGAAGAGGGGAATTTTGAAATAGATGAGTATTCATATAAAATTGAATAGAATATGATTGTTTTACAATATACTGTACTGATAAGTTGCCTTGCAGGGTATGCGATAACATTCGACACAAAAATCCCTAAGAAGACATTTATGTTTATGAATATATTTACATTAATAGTTTGTGTAATATCAATAGCTGAAACGTATTATATAGAATGTAATACTGAGAATGAAACTACAATCCCCTTTTTGCTTATTTTTGCTGTAATTGTTCCTTGCATAATTACATTGATAACATTTCTATCTTTATCAATATATTTATCAAGCATTACAAAAGAGAAAAAATATTTGTTGAAAAGTATTCTTATATGTTTAGCTTTTGTAGTATTATTAATTTATACACCAGAACTACTAATTTTATTATTCAATTTATAAGTTGGTAGTTGAACCTGCTCTTTCAAAATAATTGAAGTAAATAATATCTATTTTCAAAAATATTTTATTGAGGCGTCAAAGTATTTTTATATATTTGCACTCTGAAAATTAATGTATTATGGAATTATTTAAGGAACAAAGCCTCTTAGAGTTTACTGAACGCTTTAAAACAGACTTAGTAATAATGGGAAGAATTTTCCTACATTACATAAGATAATACATCAAGTAACGTTTCCCAAAGTCAATTAGTATGTAGCTAAATAGACACCTTAAAAAATCAATAAGATGAGTAAGATTATAAATTTAGTAACAATTGTTTTGTTATTTATTAGTTGCAACAATACTTCTAAGAAATTAGAGATGCTAAAAGAAGGCACATTTATCTATGAGAGAGAAAGAGTTTTTGAGAAAAAAAATATTACAGTTGAACAATCAAGAGTGGAAATGATAAGAGAAACTAAATATGTTGTTGAAGAAAAAGTTATTTACGATAGTTTAGGTATTTTGCAAATATATGATGGTGCTGCAGAGGGTTTTATCGTTTATTCAAGAGATAATGATTTTGGAAAATCTGTTATCAAAGAAGAAGGATATAGTAATAAAGTTCTAATAGATAAGAAGCAGGATTGCCTTATAGACGGAAAAGATACAATTAGGAACTTTGAAGTGTTTTTAAAAGATAGGCTTATAATGGTCTATCCTAAAGAAGATGATAGAATTTATGTATACAAATTTAAATAATTAATTGAGGCGTCAAAATAATCTCATATATTTGCACTCTGAAAATTAATGTATTGAGGTGTCTATTTAGCTGAGTATAGTTTTAGAATCAATCGCTCACAAAATAAAGATACTATCTTTAACAAATTAATGAAAAGAATTGTAGAACGTTCTCCCGTTTCCCAAAGTCAATTAGTATGTAGCTAAATAGACACCTCAAAAATATAATTTTGCTTACGTCGAACTCACATTATATTATTAACAATTTACAATTGATAATTAACAACTAATATTTGGTTGGAAGTATCAAAAAAATGCGTATCTTTGCCCAATGAATCTAAAAGGAAAAGTACTGGCTGTTGTCTGTGCTATCTCATGGGTTTTTTGCTCCTGTGGGGAGTACCAAAAAGCCATGAAATCAGACAATTACGAATACAAATACCAAGTAGCTAAAGCCCTCTATGAGAAGGGTGACTACACTCGTGGGTTACGCCTATGGGAAAAGGTAGTAGGCTATTATATAGGCCGCCCACAGGGGGAAGAGGCCTTGTATATGTATGCTGATAGCTTCTATAAGCGGAAGAAATACATGCTGGCTGCCTATCAGTATGAGCGATTTTTGCGCAATTACCCTCGTAGTGAGAAGGCTGAAGAGGCGCTCTTTCTCAAGGGGGAATGCCACTTTCTGGAGTCGCCTAAGTATAGCTTAGACCAAAGCGAGACAGCTAAGGCCTTGGACGAACTACAGGAGTATATAGACCGCTACCCCAATGGAACACACCTAAGGGATGCTAACAATATGGTCTTGGAGCTACTGAACAAGCTCCAGCAAAAGAGTTTTGAAATAGCCAAGGGCTATGACAAGATTCGTGACTATCAGGCTGCTATCAAGTCCTTTGAAAACTTTTTGATAGACAACCCTGGCTCTACTTTCCGTGAAGAGGCGATGTACTACCGCCTACACTCGGCTTATGAGCTGGCAAAGAACAGTATCAAAAGCAAGGAAAAACAACGCTTTGAGGAGGCTAAGGGCTATTACGAATCCTTTGTTCGCACCTACCCAGAAACCTCTTTCAAGGGAAAGGCAGATAAGATGTACCAAGATATCCTAAAGAAAATAAGTGAATTATGATAAATTTGAAACGCATAGATGCGCCGCAAACTACCATTACCTATGACAAGAACAAGATAGATGCCCCAACAGGTAACATCTATGAAGCGATTTCTATCATAGCCAAACGAGCTTCGCAGATCAATGCAGAAATCAAGCGCGAATTGGAAGAAAAATTAGAAGAGTTTGCTATCAATAATGATAGTTTGGAAGAAGTTTTTGAGAACAAAGAGCAAATAGAAGTTTCTAAGTTCTACGAAAAACTTCCTAAACCACAGGCTATTGCTGTAAAGGAATGGCTGGATGGGGATATAGAGTATCGTTATATTGATGAAAAACAAAACCATGAGTATTCCTTCGCTTAATGGGAAACATATACTAATCGGAGTAACGGCTGGAATAGCCGCTTATAAGATACCACACCTTGTACGCTTGCTTGTCAAAGAACAAGCAAGCGTTAAGGTTATTATGACTGAAGATGCTGAGGCTTTCGTAACCCCGCTCACCCTTTCGGTACTCTCCAAGGAGAAGGTATATACTGCATTCCAATCTCAGGAACACGAGTGGAACAGCCATGTGGCACTTGCCCAGTGGGCTGATGCCTTTGTCATAGCTCCAGCTACGGCCAACACCTTGGCCAAGATGTCCCATGGAATATGCGATAACCTGCTATTGGCTACCTATCTTTCGGCTAAGTGCCCTGTGTTCTTTGCTCCTGCTATGGACTTGGATATGTATGCTCACCCGACAACTAAGAGCAATATCGCCTTGTTACAGTCTTTCGGCAACCTGCTTATTCCCAGCGAATTTGGCGAGCTGGCCAGTGGCCTCATAGGAGAGGGACGTATGGGGGAACCTGAGAGGATTGTAGCCCAATTAGCCCAGTTTTTCTTCCCTAAGAAAGCGCTGCTTAAGGGCAAGAAACTGCTGATCACCGCAGGGCCTACTTACGAGATGATAGACCCTGTACGGTTTGTAGGCAATTTCTCTTCTGGTAAGATGGGGGTTGCGCTATCTAATATGGCTGCCCAGATGGGTGGAGAGGTTACCCTTATCCTTGGCCCTACTGCTCCTCACACTATAGAAAGTAGCGTAAAGGTATGCCCTGTGGTGAGTGCTCAACAGATGTATGAGGCCGCTCAAGAGGCGTTTGCCCATACCGATATAGCGATATTGGCTGCTGCTGTTGCCGATTATAAGCCTATGGTGCAAGCTCCCCAAAAGATTAAAAAGAAAACCGATCAGCTGACGCTGGAGCTGACCAAGACTCAAGATATTTTAGCGTCCTTGGGTGCTCAAAAGGACAAACAGGTGCTTATTGGCTTTGCCTTAGAAACAGAAAACGAATTGGAGAATGCCAAAGGGAAACTCACCCGTAAGCACTTAGATGCCATAGTGCTCAACTCGCTCAATGACAAGGGAGCAGGCTTCTCGGTGGATACCAACCAAGTTACTTTTATCACCCGTGAGGATAAGGTCGTGCCTATACCGCTGAAAACTAAAACAGAAATTGCAGCTGATATCCTTACCCTTATTCACGACGAATTGTTATAAATCAAAGGGCAAATCGCCATTATAACTAAGGCAAATTGCCATTTGCCCCTACATACACAACGATAACATTATGAAAAAACAACTTCTTATCATTCTTTCGCTGCTGAGTTGGGGGATTTTCGCCCAAGAACTCTCTTGCAAGGTTACAATCAACACCCAACGGGTGAATCAGACCAACCAACGGGTATTTGCCACCCTACAGCGCTCTCTACAAGAGTTTATCAACCGCAAGGCTTGGACAGACCTCAAGACAAGGGAGAACGAACGTATAGACTGTTCTTTCGTCTTTACCGTCTCTTCCTATGAGAACAATATGCTCACTACCGATGTACAGATACAGGCCTTCCGCCCTGTGTATGGGAGTGGCTACCAAACACCGCTGATGAACTACCAAGAGAAAGGGGTTACTTTTTCCTACTTGGAGAACGAACCTATCTACTTCAACCCCAGCAACTTTACCTCTAACCTCTCTTCCTTTATTGCCTACTATGCGCTGATTATCATAGGGATAGATGCCGATACTTTTGCTCCAGATGGGGGCAAACCCTATTTTGAAAAAGCCCTAGCTGTGGTACTCAATGCCCAAGGAAGTGGAGACAATGCTTGGCTACAGAATGGCTCTAACAACCGCTGGCAGATGATTACCGACCTGCTTTCCGATGACTTCGCTGCCCTACACAAAGTGCTCTATGCTTATCATCGCAAGGGCTTAGACCTGATGAGCCAAGATACACAAAAGGCTAAAAATGGTATTGCCGAGGCGCTTATAGAACTTGATAAGATGGACAATAGCCGTATCAACCGCTTCCTCGCTCAGCTCTTCTTTGATGCCAAAGCAGATGAACTCGTCCAGATCCTATCAGAAGGCAAGCCCTTAGAGAAGCGACAAGAGGTACAGAAAGTACTGCTAAAATTGGCGCCTACTCATGCACAACAGTGGGGACAGATTAAGTGAAAAGTGAAAAGTGAAAAGTGAAAAGTGAAGGGCTATGAGAATGATTTTGTTTTTATTGGGGCTGTTGCTAACTGTGGGTGGTTGGGCTCAGGATAAGAAAGCCTATGTTTTCTTTGATAAAAACGGTAGGCGCACTTCCTACAAGAAACTCCTTAGAAAGAGTGAAAAAGCCGATATAGTACTCTTTGGTGAGTATCACAACAATCCTATTGCCCATTGGTTAGAACTTGAACTTCTCAAAGACCTACAACCCAAGCGTCCGCTTGTCTTAGGGGCGGAAATGCTGGAGCGGGATAACCAAGAAGCCCTTGATCGCTACTTGCAAGGGGCTATTGACCAAAAGGGATTAGACACCTTAGCCCGCTTATGGAAAAACTACAAGACGGATTATAAGCCCTTGGTGGATTTTGCCAAGAAGCACCAACTACCTTTTGTAGCGACCAATATTCCTCGCCAATATGCCAACCTCGTATATAAGAAGGGAATCCAAGCCCTTGATACACTTGCTTCCGCTGAGAAGCAATGGATCGTACGCCTACCTTTCGCCTATGACGGCAGCCTCTCCCAATATGAAAAAATGAAAAAGATGTCGGGACACAACACGGAGAACCTCCCTATGGCACAGGCAATTAAGGACGCTACCATGGCCGAATCCATATTAGCACACTTAAAACCCAACAGCCTTTTTGTCCATTTCAATGGGAGCTACCATTCTGATTACTACCAAGGCATTGGGTGGTATCTCAGGCGAGAACGCCCTGACCTACGGATCTTGACCATCGCCACTACTTCGCAAGCTGAACTCAAGAGGCTTGCCAAGGAGAGTTATGGGCAGGCTGATTTTATCTTAGCGGTTGATGAAGACCTAAGCCATTAGTGCATAAGTTAATATACTAATTACCAGATGCCCTATGAGAAAAATATACCTGCTTTTATTTTTGCTTTGTTCCCTAAGTAGTCTCGCTAAGGTCGCTCTTGACCAGAGGCATGTGGTGTATATCTACGAGGATTATTCGCTTAAAATAGAGGGGGATAAGGTTTTTATCATTCGGAAAACCTATAGTGATCGCGATAAAATCTGTTTGTCAAAATGTAAAAAGCAACTCCTGCCCTTTAGTAGCCGTGGGGCACATATGATAGGAACTCACGATACCACTGGCAACCTTATTGCCAATGAGCAGTATTATTACAAGGTTTATTGGGGTTGGGACGACAAGATTACAACTGTACCCCTTTTCCCTACAGCTATGGTTACAGCTCACTTTGGCAAGGATTGTTTTAACCTCCAAGGTAAGTGGTATCATGTGAGGGTCAATGAACAACAGGTGGTCAAAACTCCTATGCCTGACTTCCCTGAGCACCCCAGTATCATAGAAGAAAGCCCCAAGGGCTGCTTGCTTAGAGATGAACAATTTGTCTATTGGTATGACCGAGAGACCCTTACTACAGAAAAACTCAAAGAACTGAATGTAAAGAACGTACGCTTCCACAAACTCGCCTCAGAATACAGTATGCTCTATGATGAGGACACCTTCTATGCCGTTCGCTATTGGAATGGGCAGCTCCTTGAATGGGAGGATATCACCCAAAAAATCAGAGGCTTAGGGCTAAAGAAAAAATTTACCGAAGGTACCTTTATCATCTCCCAAGGGGAAAGTGGCTACCCTGAATACTTGATAGACTTCAAGGACGAGCGCTTATGGTTATGGGGCGATCCACTGGCTATGCGGAACGAAAAGCTGTTACTTGTCCCCCTTAGCAGTACCTATATAGGCAAGTTAGATTGGGTTGAAAAATCAGGCAAGTATTACAAACAAGTAAGTGATTATCTTAATTGGATACCGCCCCTTGACCTCTCCCCTATCAAGCATCCTAAAGACTTATACCTTGTCAAATACAAGGATTTTTATGATGTTCATTTAGACTTATACCATGATGGAGAGCAGTATTATGCCTATGCGGAGGGTTTTCACCCTATCCAGATAGAAAAGCGATTGGTAGAAGCCCTTACCGCCCCAGAGAAATACAGCAACTACCATCGCAATTTTGACAAGAGAAGAGTCGTACAAATGGCCTTGGTCAGGGACACCTTGGTAGTCTATGAGCTTACCGATTGGTGCGATGCAGCCTATCTGAAACGAGAAAAACGGCTCCCTTTGCGAATCCTAAAAGAAATTCCCCTAACGAGGCCTCTGAAAGATCTCAGTGTGTGCTATGCTACCCCTAATGAGCTGCTTATAGGAGCAGAAGTAATTCCTCATCAGGCCGACTTTGATAGTCTTACCTTTATCGCTTGTACAGAGAACACGGACAAGAAAACTAAAAAGACCATTTATTTCTGCTACTTCAAGGACAAAAACAACACTTATTGTTATTCCACTGACCAAAAAGGTCTAAGGATTATCAAGCATTTTTATGATGAGATCATTTGCCAATAAAACCATTTTTTTGCTATCACAGCCATTTTCTTCTATAGCCCACAAGTAGTATAAAGTACAAACTTACCAGTGCGTTAATTACAAAATTAACCAATGGTGCATGCTCTAAGAGACCCTCTCTTAATAAAGTAGTTGCGTCTTGTTCTTCAAAAGGTTTGGTAACTACAAACTGATAAAGAGTTAGTAGCAACAGCCCCCAGCTGAGTACAAACAAGACGTTTTCATAACGCTTATTTTTATATCTTACCAAATAAAGGGTATTGATCAACATAAGGAAAAATGCAAAACCGATAGGGACGGGAGTCCATTCTATAAGGCGTACCTCCCAATCATAGTATATAGGAAACACACATTGGCATAGGAAGTATCCTACTGCTACATTATAGATGATGGTACCCCATGTTATTATCTTCTCTAATAAAGAAGAAATATCACGCTCTTTATTTCTTATTACAAAAGCGATCAAGTGAAGACCTAACAAAGGAAACAAAAGTCTCCCTGCTATTTCCAACTCTAAAGTTAGACTGGGATATAAGTGCATAGCCAGCGCATTTTTATTTTTTAATCAACATGGGTTCAATGTAAGCAAAATTACTAAAATTTTGTTTGTAATAGGCAAATTCTGCAAGAATTTTAATGAACGTGCGTTCGATATAAGCAAGTCGAACTCACGTTGAATTAAGCATACAAAAAATAAATAAAATATTACATTTTATTCAACAAAATCAATATTTTTTGAATTATACTCAATCTTCTTGTTTTTAGTTTCTTTACAGATAATCTCCAAACGTCTGTTTTTAAGCAACTTAATGAAAATAAAGCTCTTATTTAAATTAAAAACT
>CAJZFM010000085.1 GCA_915070235.1 uncultured Capnocytophaga sp.
TTTATTAGCCTCCCTATCAGCCTCATACTGATAGCTATTTTTTCGTTTTTCCCAAGGTTTTCCTTGGTCTATAACTTTTACCGTTTTTGTCTTCTTACCCATACTACTTAGGAATTGGCTGCTAATTCTGAAAAATCTTCTACCAAGGGTATAGCCCCATACTTGCCATGCCTGTAATCTTTCTCAAATGAGGCTTGGGCTCGTATTCCATTTATCTGTGCTAAGCTGTATAAGTGGCTCGCTCCTGCTTTGTCTTTTTCAACAAATTCAATTTGGTCTCGCCTTAGAAAGCTACTTGATAACAAAGATGTGTCATGGGTGACAAAGATAAACTGTGTTTGTTTGTTTTCTTCTGAGTTAAATAACTGCACTATCCGCTTGGTCAGAAGAGAATGAAAACGTGCATCAAACTCGTCAATTACTAATGGGCGACCTTCTTTCACCGCTTCATAGATGTAGGGACTCAGTTCAAAAAGCTTACGAGTACCCTCTGATTCGTATCTTTCAAAAGAAAACCTCCCATGAGCTAACCCTCCCATATATTCCTTTTTAGAAACGAGTAGTTGTGGCTTTTTCTTTTCTCCAAAGTTAGCAGATTTTTCACCTTCTATGACTTCTAAGTCTTGGATAGAGGTATCTCCTTTTTTTAATATATTGAGAATAAACTCTTTCTTAGACGCTTCTTTCAGGGCTTCTGTTGCATAACTCATCATGGTAGGGTTGCTTAATCCACTAATGATATTAATGCTGTTTAGATTACTTGTAATCTGCTTGGATATCTTTCCAAAACCAAAGGAAGCCAATACAGTAAGAAACAAATTAGTAGGCAAAAGCATTTCGCCAGAGTCTTCTCCTTGTTGGGTAAGGTTCATATAAACGACCCCTTCTGCAAAATTTGTATTATCTATCTCATTGATAGCATTGTCCTCACGAATAAAATAGCAAAGTTCTCGCCTTCCTTTCTTCCCATAGAGCCATTCGGAGGTAATCTTGCCTGTTTTGGCTTCAAATCCATAACGATATCTTACCTCTTCTATATAGAAAATCATCTGAAAGAAAGTCGGTTGGTCTATGGTTTCAGCACTCACAAAAGAATCTATAAGAGAAAGCACCTTGCTATCTCTCACTGAATCGGATACGATTTTTAGAAAAGCCTCCAGCGCTTTCACTACATTGCTTTTTCCACTGGCATTCGCCCCATAGATAGCTTTTGTCTTTAGGAAAGCCCCCTCTTTGTACTTGAAAGTATGTGTAGGCTCCAAAGCAATATCCTGAACGGAAGTCAGATTTGCTTTAGAAAGGCTTATTGTCTGTATCTCTTTGAAAGAACGGAAGTTACCAAAACTAAAATCTTGCAGAATTACCATAATATCGCTTTTTGCATATTTATTGCAAAAATACAAATAAGAAATGATTTGACAAAATTTTTCTTAGGATAAGATCTATTCATAACGTCCTTTATAGACTTCTTTGGCTATTTGTGTGTATTTTCTTACAAAATTGGTCTTATGAGCAGTATAAGCATCTCTATCATGCTCATAAGGCTTCCATAGTGAGATCTTAAGCGCCTCATATTGCCTTGCCACTAACAAATGTTCCTGCAAATAGTCCCGAAAATACAACTCATCATTATCTCCCCAATAGCGCAAATGCAAGTGAAATACCTTATTAGCAAAGCCCTGTAGGGTATATCCTTTGTTAAAAGAGAGTCTTGTAGGAGACTCATTCATACAAAGATAACCTGCCTGAAGAAGCACCTCCTTTATCTGTAAAAGTGGAGTGGTCAAATCCAACTCCACTAATATATCTATAATTGGTTTTGCCCATATTTCACCAATGGCAGTACTGCCTATATGACTAATCCTAAGCACCTTATCGGAAGGCAATCGCTGCTGAAGAAATGACTTTTCTTCTTCAAACCATTCTTTCCAAAGTGGGTTAAAAGGTGAAAGAATAATGGGAAATAGTTCCCATAGTTCTGCGAGCGACATCCTGAGCAATGGGTTGGTCTGTTCATCATTGGTCATTAGTAATTTATCTTTATGTTAGTGCGCCTCTAACCAATTGTTTCCTGTTCCTATCTCCACGATAAGAGGGACGGAAAGCTTGTAAGCCTGCTGCATTTCTTCACGAATAAGCGGAGTTACCACTTCTAATTCGGGTTTAGGTACATCAAAAAGCAATTCGTCATGTACTTGTAGAAGCATGCGGGTAGACAAGTGTTCCCTCTCAAGGCGCTGTGCTATACGTACCATGGCTATTTTGATAATATCGGCAGCACTTCCTTGTATAGGAGCATTCACCGCATTGCGTTCGGCAGCACCTCGGACAACCTGATTGCGCGAATACACATCAGGCAAGTAGCGACGACGGCCTAAGATAGTCTCTACATAACCATGCTCACGAGCAAAAGCTATCTGTTTTTCTATATATCCCTTGAGCTTGGGGTAGGTCTGGTAATAGGTATCAATAAGTTCCTTGCTTTGGCTACGAGTAAGAGAGGTTTGTTGGCTCAGTCCAATGGCCGATACCCCATAGATAATCCCAAAGTTGACCGTTTTGGCATGGCTACGCTGCTCCTTGGTAACCTCCTCTATGGGCACTGAGAAAACCTTCGCCGCGGTGGAGCAGTGGATATCTTGTCCCTGAAGGAACGCCTCTATCATGTGGTCTTCCTCACTCAGGGCAGCGATGATACGCAATTCTATCTGAGAATAGTCGGCTGAGAGCAGGGTATAGTCCTCATTGCGAGGAACGAAAGCCTTGCGAATTTGGCTACCTCGTGGGGTACGAATAGGGATATTCTGCAAATTGGGTTGGTTACTGCTGAGCCTACCTGTGGCTGTTACCGCCTGCATAAAGGTCGTATGTACCCGCCCTGTACGCGGATTCACCTCACGAGGAAGGGCTTCTATATAAGTACTTTGGAGCTTCTGCAAGGCTCTAAATTCCAACACATTGGCCACAATAGGGTGTTCAGAAGCCAACTGAGAGAGTACCTCCTCGGAGGTCGCATATTGTCCTGTCTTGGTCTTCTTAGGCTTGGAGAGCAATTTCAGTTTTTCAAAGAGTATATCCCCCAACTGCTTAGGTGAAGAGAGGTTAAAGGATTCCCCTGCTTGGTCAAAGATGGTTGTCTGTAGTGCTATCAGATCGGTATTGATTTCTTTGGAGAGTTCCCCCAAGAAATGGGTATCCAAGCGAATTCCCTCATACTCCATTTGTGCTAACACTTTCACCAAAGGTGCTTCTACCTCGGTAAAGAGCTTGGTCATCTGGTCTTTTTCCAATAGTGGAAGGAAGGTATGCTTGAGCTGGAGGGTAACATCGGTATCCTCTACCGCGTATTCTTTTTGCAATTCAGCGGGTACGGCACGCATGGTGAGCTGTCCCTTCCCTTTTTTGCCAATGAGGGTATCTATGGCGATAGGGGTATATCCCAGATAAGCCTCCGAGAGCAAATCCATGTTATGACGCATATCTGGATTGAGCAGATAGTGGGCAATCATGGTATCAAAGAGCTGCCCACAAACTTCAATTCCGTAATTGGTCAATACCTTCAGGTCATACTTAAGGTTTTGACCTATCTTGAGAATCGTTGTGGATTCAAAAAGGGGTTTCAGCACCGAAAGCCATTGCCTTGCCAAGTCAAAATCTTCTGGAAAGAGGATATAATAGCCCTTATGCATCTCCCATGAAAGCGCTAAACCGACAATTTGCGCTTCCAACTCGTTAAGAGAGGTCGTTTCTGTATCAAAACACACCTCTTTTTGTGACAAAAGCTCAGGCAGCAAAGCCTCCACCTCCGCCTGAGTGGTGAGTAGTTGGTATTGGTGAGGTACCTCCTTAATCGTTTTGAGCTTTTGGGTGGGTACTGCCTCGGCAAACATGGGCTTGGTAGCCACAGGCGAGGAAAGTCCCGCCAAAGAAAACAAATCAGGTTGGGCAGCAGGTGCCACTCCGAAGGCCTTTTGTAAGGTAGCGAGCATAGTACGGAACTCCAATTCCTCAAAGATAGGCTTGATCTTATCCATCTGAGGTGCAGAGAGTTCGAAATCCTTTTCGTCAAAGGTAACAGGCACATCCAAGAGGATACGCGCAAGGGTTTTGGAAAGCAACCCTTTTTCCTTATTCGCCTCTATATTCTCTCGGAGCTTACCCTTGAGCTTATCGGTATTGGCCAAGAGGTTTTCTAAAGAGCCAAATTCCTTAAGGAGCTTTTGGGCTGTCTTCTCTCCTACCCCTGGTAGGCCAGGGATATTATCCACTGCATCACCCATCATACCCAAGAGGTCTATCACCTGCTCTGGGTATTCTACTTGAAAATTCTCCTTGACCTCTTCCACCCCCCATATCTCTACCTCATTGCCTCCACGGGCAGGCTTGTACATAAAGATATGAGGAGAGACCAGCTGGCTATAGTCCTTATCTGGAGTTACCATATAGACTGTATAGCCCTGTTTTTCAGCCTGTTTGGAGAGTGTCCCTATAATATCATCGGCCTCATAACCTTCCTTTTCTATGATAGGAATCCGCATAGCTTCCAGAATCTGATGTATATAGGGAATGGCCAAGCGAATCGCCTCTGGCGTCTCATCTCGGTTGGCCTTGTATTCGGGATAAATGGCCGAACGCTGCTGACTACCACCCTTATCAAAGCATACCGCCAAAAGGTGGGGTTGCTCCTTGCGAATAACCTCCAATAGTGAGTTCATAAACCCCACTATGGCCGAGGTATTCATTCCCTTGGAGTTGATTCGTGGGTTCTTGATAAAAGCATAATAGCCCCTGAATATCAAGGCATAAGCATCTAATAGAAATAATTTTTTCATCTCAGTATATTCTTTTTATAGAAAAACCTTTGGCAAAAAGGCTTCACCAAAGGTCTCTCTAACAAAAACACAAAATTCACAAACACAGATTAGAAGGTAGGCATCACAAAGGTATGAATCGTGAAATTGTCCTCAATGGCCTTATCTCCTAAGTTGGAGAAAAAGCTACCTGAACCATACTTGATGTCATACTGCGTACGGTTGATTACCACCGTGGAGGCAAAGCCCTCCGCAGCTGTTCTAAGTAGTTCCACTGTTACTGGCTTGGTGATTCCCTTGATAGTAAGATCCCCTTCTGCTTTATAGCCTGCTTGGGTCTTGGTAACTGTCTTTAGCTTCAAGGTAGCAGTAGGGAATTTCTTAACCGCAAAGAAGTCATCGGACTTAAGGTGTTCTTCCAATTTTGCTTTTCCCTTAGCGTCCATATCCTCATCAGTAACGGTTAAGGTGTTCATATCCACTACAAAAGAGCCACCAACGAGTTCGTTATTCTTATAGGTAAATTCTCCTGCGCTAAAGGTAAGAGAACCCTTATGACCTGCTCCCACTACTTTTTTAGCTTCCCACTGGAGATTGCTGGTCTGTAAGTGGAGTTTTTTGACTTGCCCCATAGCTACCGCAGCTACGAATAAGGCAACAATGCTTAGTATTTTCCTCATAAAAATTAGTATTTATCACTGGGCAAAGATAATAATAAAAATGGAATAAACAAGGTAAAAGTCAAAAAATTAATGTGCAGATGCCTACTCTTCAAACTCTACCTTAAAGTTCTCTGTTACATACTTTTGTATCTGTCCCTTATGCGCCTCATCGGAGTAGAGCAATACCGCTCTAAGCTCCTTATGGCCTTTAAGAAATACCTTAGCTGGCTCTACCCCGCCCAAGGCCATAAGAGTGGTCGCATAGCCATCGGCCAGCATAGCCGAAGGAGCTACAACTGTGGCACTCAATAGGTTACTGGGTTGTGGACGACCTGTCTTAGGATTGATAGTATGTACATATTTCTGCCCTGTTAGGGAATCCGTCCAGAGCTTGCGATAATTACCCGAAGTAGCCAACCCACAATTGGTCAGCTCCACCGTAGCGACAATTTCCCTATCTTCATCAGGCTTTTGCAAGGGATTGTCTATGCCTATCGTCCAAGACTTGCCCTTGAGGGTGTTTCGCCCATGAATGACCAGCTCGCCCCCTACCTCTACAATAAAGTTGGTGATCTGCTTGGAAAGGAAATAATCGGCAATCACATCGGAGGTATACCCCTGCGCTATCGCATTGAAATTCAACTGTATATTAGGATTATCCTTTGTTATAAAAATACCTTTGGGGGTGTCATTGATATGTACCTTGTCCATACCCGTTAGGGCAAGCAAACTATCTATTTGCTTTTGGGTAGGAGGGGTATGGTTTTCCTTTTTGCCAAAACCCCAAGCGTTGATCAGCTGTCCGATAGAGGGGTCAAAGGCTCCTTTACTCTGCCAATATATGTCAAAAGAAGCTGAAATAACTTTCTCAAAATGAGGATCTATAGGTAGGTGTTCGCCTTTGTTTATCTTACTAATCAAGGAGTTATCTATATAGGTAGACATAGATAGGTCTATCACCCGCAGTATAGAATCCACAGCCGTTTTCTCCACTGGTTGGTGAGCAATATAGGTAATCCCATAGGTAGTGCCTTGTGCCTCCCCCCTTATATAATAGACGTTTTCCTTGGATACTTGCTGGCAAGCAACGGCCATAACCGCCGCACATAAGATGTATAGGTATTTCATTTATTCAATCTTTAACAATCCTCTAAAATCAACTTGGTAGGACTTGCCCTGCTCCAATGGTGCCAAAGGGTTCTCCACATCATAGAGTCCTACCCCAGCCCAATAGGTGTCTGCCTTATGCTCCGCTGCCTTGCGGTGTACTTTCTCCATAAAGGCAACATCATACACATCGGGGTCGTCTCCCTGCAAAATAGGGCGTACGATGATAAAACTCTTCTGTCCCTTGGGGTCTATACAGACAAATTGTGGGTTCTTCTTGCGATCACTATTGACCAACAGAAACTCCCAACCCAGCTCCTGCAAGGCCTCTCCTACGATATTCATCGCTAAATTATGTAATTCTTGTTCGGTTAGCGGCATTTCTTTATTGTTAATGACTGTGGGCTGACTACTGACCTCTGACTACTGGCTACTGATCAAAGGGCAAATGTACGAAATTAATAGAGAATTACCACGAAAAACTGTTATTTTTTTGTATCTTTGCTTTCTCTAACAAACCGTCCTTTCATGCCACAAGACAGCTCCTTTACCTCCTTGCTATTTGCCTTGCAAGATGTCCCCTATGGCGATTTCACCCATAAGCTCATCCCTACCCTCTCCCGCGAGCGTATCATCGGGGTACGCCTGCCTGCACTACGCAAAGAGGCCAAGAACCTCGCTAAGCAACAGCCCGAAGCCGTAGCGCTGTTTATCAACTCACTCCCCCACTACTACCATGAGGAAAACCTATTACATGGCTTTCTTATAGAACAAGTCAAAGCCTTTGAGCAGACCATCATCTATACCGAAGCCTTTCTACCCTATATAGACAATTGGGCGGTGTGTGATACCTTTTCCCCTAAGCTCTTTCTAAAGCACCCCAAAGAGACCTATACCCATATCCTCCAGTGGCTCAAAAGCCCACAGCCCTACACCATTCGCTATGGTATAGGGCTGCTGTTGTCCAATTATTTAGATGACTACTTTGAGAGTGAAATGCTCTCGCTTGTCGCCAATATCCAGTCGGACGAATATTATGTCAATATGATGATTGCTTGGTATCTTGCCACTGCCTTGGCCAAGCAGTACGAAGCGACCCTACCCCTTATCCAAAGCCAAACCCTCTCCCCCTTTGTACAAAACAAAACCATCCAAAAAGCCCGCGAAAGCAGGAGAATTACGCAGGAGGTGAAGGAGATGTTGGTGAAGTGGAGGGTTTCTTTAGCTTCTTAAAATTAATCCCTACATATCTATATCTTAGATTCTTTAAAATAGGGAATATATTTCAAATCTTTATTTTCTTTATCTGATACGATACAATATCTATCTGCAATATCCTTATACATCATTTGATACAAGGCATTTTTGATTCGTGAGAGATGAGGATAAATAGCATTACTGTTGGGGAGCACTAAATCTTCTATGGTTTGTAACATCTTTTCATAATCATTTTGATTAGAAATATTTCGATAGAGTTTCCTTAATTCCTCCTTATATAGATATAATTCACTGAGATAAATACCATTAGGATGCCGCATAAAAAATAGATAAATAGTCTTTGTTAGATGGCTAAGTTTTAATTCTTTATTATTATACATAGGAAAGGTAATGATATTAT
>CAJZFM010000086.1 GCA_915070235.1 uncultured Capnocytophaga sp.
CCGCCGATGCGCTCACTGGCTCCATAGAGTGCCGCCAACCCCCCAAGAGAGTCAGCGTAGCGGAGATGTTTGGACTTCGGTAATGATTAATGTTTAATGATTAATGCCATTAATCATTGCTGGCATTAAACATTAAACATTGTTGGCATTAATAATTAATCATTAATCATTGGTCATTAATCATTAAATTCGTATCTTTGTCGCTCATAAGAACCACCTTAATTTATTGCTATGATTTACATGGAACTATTGGTTGTCCTTGCCGCTATATTCATTGGTGCAAGAGTCGGAGGTATCGGCTTGGGTATCTTCGGTATGATGGGATTGGGCGTCTTGGTCTTTGGTTTTGGCCTCAAGCCTGGTAACCCGCCTATCGATGTGATGCTGATCATCGTGGCTGTGATTACCGCCGCGGCTACCTTGCAAGCAGCAGGGGGGCTGGATTACTTGGTCAAAGTGGCCGAGAAAATCCTGCGTAGAAACCCTGCTATGATTACCTTCTTGGCGCCTGTAGTTTGCTATTTCTTTACTTTGTTCTCTGGAACAGGACATATTGCTTACTCGCTGCTTCCGATTATCTCGGAGATCGCCACCGATAGCAAGGTACGCCCTGAGCGTCCCCTCTCTATCTCGGTAATCGCCTCCCAACAGGCCATTACTGCCAGCCCTATCTCAGCCGCTACGGCCGCTTTGCTCTCAGCTGAGCTTTTGGGCAACAAGGGCATCACCTTGGGCAATATACTTATGGTGTGTATCCCCGCCACTCTTATCGGGGTAATTGTAGGGGCTATCGCAGTGAATTTCGTCGGGGTTCCTTTGGAAAAAGACCCTGAGTACCTGCGTCGTATACAAGAGGGTATTCTCAGCCAAGACAAGAGTGAGAAAGCTGTCCCAAGCCCTCAGGAGCAGAAACGCGCCAAGACCTCTGTGATTATATTTCTATTAGGGGTATTCTCTATTGTACTTTTCGGTTCTGTAGAGACACTACGACCTACATTCACCATTGACGGAAAAGCGGTACAACTGGGTATGACGCAGACCATTGAGATTGTAATGATGTCTACCGCTGGCCTTATGCTGATCCTCTCCAAGGCGGATATCAACAAGGCTGTCAAGGGTTCCGTTTTTATCGCAGGTATGCAAGCGGTGATTGCCATTTTCGGAATTGCTTGGATGGGCGACACGTATTTCAATGGCAATATTGAGTTTTTCAAAGACCATATAGCCGAGATTGTCAACCAGTATCCTTTCCTTTTTGCCGTAGCGCTCTTTGTCATGTCTATTTTTCTTTTCAGTCAAGCGGCTACCGTACGTACGCTCTACCCCTTGGGATTAGGATTGGGTATCTCTCCCCTTGCTATGGTGGCTATGTTCCCCGCGGTCAATGGGTATTTCTTTATTCCGAACTATCCAACCGTAGTGGCTGCGATCAACTTTGACCGTACAGGTACCACACACATTGGCAAGTATGTGCTCAACCACTCCTTCCAGCTCCCTGGCTTTGTGGCGACTATTGTGGCTATTGTGGTGGGGTATCTCATTATCGCCTTTATGTAACTGATTATCAAAACTATAATAAATGAAATTTTTTAAAACTGTTTTAGCGGTTATGGTGGGGTTCTTCTCCTCCATATTCCTTACTTTTTCTATTCTTATTGCTTTGGCTTCTTTCTTTTCCCCAGAGGAAGATTCTCTTGAGATTAAGGACAACACTATACTTTCCTTAGACTTCCAGCAGGAGGTGTATGAGTATAGTAATCCTATACACATCAAGGATTTTAACTATGACATCAGCCAAGATAATACCCTGACAGCGATTCTAAGGGCAATTGAATATGCTAAGACCGACAAGCATATCAAGGGAATTGTACTGGGAGGCACCCAAGGCATCAAGGGGCGTGCTCACTTGCAGGATATTCGTGAGGCAGTGGAGGATTTCAAGACCTCTGGCAAGTTTGTCTATGCCTTTAGCGAAGGAGCAACCCAGTCGGATTATCTCTTGCAGAGTGTGGCCGATTCACTCTTCGTGGGTACCCTCTCCGAGCTCAATGTACAGGGACTTAGTGCTGAAGTACTCTATTACAAGGATTTACAGGAGAAAACAGGAATCCACATGGAAGTCTTCCGCCATGGTAAGTACAAAAGTGCCGTAGAGCCTTTCCTTGAAAACAGCATGAGTGAGGCCAACCGCGAACAGATAAAGGCTTACCTTAACTCCTTGTGGGAAAACTATGCCCATGATGTGGCGCAAAGCCGTGGTTTTTCTGTAAGTGACCTCAACCAGATTGCCGACAGCCTTTGGGGGCGTACCCCTGAGCTGGCACTCTCTCACCACTTAGTGGATAAGATTGTCTTCAAAGATGAGTTTGAAAAAAGCCTATGCAAGGCCACTGGAGTCAAGAAAGTAAAGGATCTTGAATTAGTCCCTATAGAAAAATATACAGAGAAAGTAACCGTTGAGTACAAAAAGAGCTTGCTCAAAAAGCGAAAGAAAGAACATATCGCGGTGATCTTCTGCAATGGAGAAATCGTATATGGCCCCTCCGAGGAATCTACAGTAGGCAATGAGACTATTATCCAAGCCCTACGACAAGCCCGCGACAAGGAGTCTGTCAAGGCCATTGTGCTACGTGTGAATTCCCCTGGGGGAAGTGGCTTGGCTTCTGAGCTGATACATAGGGAGATAGAACTTACCCAAAAGGTAAAACCTGTCTATACTTCTATGGGCAACTTGGCCGCTTCGGGTGGTTACTATATCGCTTGCAACTCCAAGCGTATCTTTGCCGATAAGCAGACCATTACGGGCTCTATCGGGGTCTTTGGTATATTGCCTAATTTCAAAGATTTGGCCGACAAATGGGGTATCAACAGCGAACAGGTTCAGACGCACCCCAATGCATTTACCTATAGTTTGTTTGAGAAAACACCTGAGAAAACCCGCCAAGTATTCACCGAAGGAATTGAGCTATTTTATAAGAAATTTGTTCAACGGGTAGCCGACGGACGCCATATGAGCTGGGAGCAAGTGGATTCCATAGCTCAAGGACGTGTATGGACGGGTGTCGATGCACTGAAATTAGGCCTTGTAGATGAAATAGGTAGCCTCAAGCAGACCATTGCTTATGCTGCCAAGGAAAACAACCTCTCCGAAGATAACTATAGCCTTTTGGCTTATCCTGTCGTAGAAATTGATTTCTCTAATTTCATGAAGAAGCGCTTCCGTGCCTCTACCCAAGCCGAACTTAGAGAGATGATAAGGCAAGAAATAGGTACCAATATGTATCAGGGAATGCAGCAGCTTAAGAATGCTGTCCCCTCCTCTGGCGCCTTCTTACAAGCAAGAATGCCGTATGATGTGTATATCAAATAAAGTAGATAGCCTATAGAGATTACTTGTGCATGAGTTCCTTATAGAACTGAGGATACACCTTACAAGTAGCCTCTATAGTCTCTCCTTGAAGAAAAGGCTTGCCTGTGCTCTGTATATAGTCTATAGCCTCTTGGGGAAGAGTACCCTTTATGGTCGTAATGGCATCGGAATAACGGCTGGCAATCTTGATGAGATTTAGGCTATGAGGCTCTCTTAGTTCCTCAGCTTCCTTTTCCGAAATTTCGTCAAAGCCTACTTTGGAAAGTAGTGCCGCATCCAGCTGCCCCTCAAAGGGAGAACGCAAAAAGCAAGTAATAGTTTGGGTATTGTAGAAGATAGGTTCGTCCTTGTAGTAGGTTTTTAAGTAGAGTGGAAGCAGTGCCCCGAGCCAACCCTGTATATGGATCAGATCTGGAGACCAATTGAGTTTCTTAACTGTCTCTATGATACCCTTAGCAAAGAAGATACAGCGCTCATCATTGTCAGCATAGAGCTTGCCTTGGTCGTCAAAGGCATCTTCTTGCTTGAAATATTCGTCATTATCAATAAAATACACCTGCATACGCTCCTTTTGGATAGAGGCTACTTTGACAATCAGCGGCATATCCACATCATTGATAACTAAGTTCATTCCTGAAAGACGAATCACCTCATGCAACTGATGTCGGCGTTCGTTGATGTCTCCATAACGGGGCGTAAAGATACGCAATTGTCCTCCTGTGGTATTCAGAGCTCGTGCCAAATCAAAAGCGCGTTGGGCTATTTCTGTTTCTGCCTGATAGGGCAACACCTCAGAGGAAACATAAAGTATCTTTTTATTTTTCATAAGCGTACTTATTTAGACGAAAAACATTCAGGCACAAAGTTACAAAAAAAATTATAAACAACCTACTATCAACGAAAAATAGTTATGTAAATTCATAAAAAATGCAAATTTTTAACAAGAAATTAGATTTACAATCTTTTTTGGCTCCATTATTCCAAGAAAAAAAATCAGTAGGCCTTGTCCCTACCATGGGAGCGCTCCACAACGGACATCTGTCCTTGATGAAAAAAGCCTTGCAAGAGAACGACCAAGTGGTGGTCAGTATCTTTGTGAACCCCACTCAGTTCAACAATGCGGAAGATTTAGAGAAGTACCCACGCAACCTTGAAAAGGACGTGGCTACCATCACCAGCCTATCGGACAAGATTGTGCTCTTTGCCCCCGAAATTTCCGAAATGTATGAGGGTACTCCCACCTCTGGTAATTATGATTTTCAGGGCTTGGACAAGGTCATGGAAGGTGCCTTCAGAGCAGGACACTTTGAGGGAGTGGCCACTATTGTAGAAAAACTCTTTAGACTGGTAACCCCTACCCGTGCTTATTTTGGGGAAAAGGACTACCAACAAATATTGATTATCAAGCGTATGGTCGCCCAGCGAGACCTACCTGTGATTATAGTGCCTTGCCCTATCATCAGGGAAGAAAGCGGCCTTGCGATGAGCTCACGCAACGAGCGACTCTCCAGCGAAGGACGCCAGCAGGCAGCTTTTATCTACAAGGTACTCCAAGAGGCCAAAGCGCGCTTTGCTTCCAGCTCCATTGCCGAGGTAAAGGCTTTCGTTGAGCAAGAATTTGCCCAAGCACCTACTTTGGATTTGGAGTATTTCTTGATTGTAGATGAAAACACCCTCCAAGAGGCCACCCAAAAGCAAGCCCACAAGGCTTACCGTGCTTTTGTCGCCGCTTATATTGAGGGCGTACGACTTATTGATAACCTTTCCTTATAGACATGCAACAGATTACCAGCCTACAGAATCCCCTTGTCAAATACCTCTTTACCCTCACCCAAAAGTCCAAGCAGCGCAAGGAACATCAACAATTTCTTATAGAAGGAAAACGCGAGATTACCTTGGCCTTACAGGCAGGCTACCTCATTGAGCAGTTATTCATCTGCCCCGCTATCCTAAGCGAGGCTGAGGTGGAAAGACTTTTCTCAGGGTATAGGTGTACCGCTATTTCAGCAGAGGTGTATGAGAAGCTCACCTACCGCTCCTCTACCGAGGGGATATTGGCGCTGGCACAGTGTAAAGACCATGCGCTTTCTGGAAGTGTATTCCAAAAAGCGCATCCTTTAGTCTTGGTTGCCGAAGCTCCCGAAAAACCTGGCAACATTGGGGCACTACTACGTACCGCCGATGCCGCAGGGATTGATGCCGTCTATATCGCCAATCCTAAGACAGACCTGTACAATCCCAATATTATCCGCTCCAGCGTGGGTACAGTCTTTACTGTTCCTATTTTTATGGGCAGTAGTGGGGATATTCGCTCTCACTTACAGCAGCAGGGCTTTGCTATCTATTGTGCCGCTCTTTCAGCCTCTGTGCCTTATGATGAAGTGTCCTATAGGGAGCGTACCGCTATTGTGGTAGGTACCGAGGACATTGGCCTCTCCCCTACTTGGCTGGAGGCTTCCTCCCAGAATATTATCATCCCTATGCAGGGCAAAATTGACTCTATGAATGTATCGGTCAGTGCGGCCATCCTTATCTTTGAGGCTGTCCGACAGCGAAAAGGCTAAACAATTTTCCCGATAGAGTTCTCTCTGGCCAGTACAATAAGTAAGTCTTCCTTATCCAAGCGAAGATTCGGATCTGGGGTTACATTCATCTTGCCATCACCATGCTTGACCGCCAATATATTGATCTCATACTTATGCCTTAAGTTCAGCTCCATAAGCGACTTGCCTACATAGCTCTTTGGAATTTTGACCTCGTAGATAAAATAGTCCTCCGAGAACTTAAAGTATTCTATGATCGTAGGGTGTAGCACAGAGTAGGCTATCTTTTCCCCCATGGACTCCTCTGGAAAAACCACTTGGGTAGCCCCAATCTTTTCCAAAACACGACCTTGGGTGTGATTCACTGCCTTACAGATGATATCTTTCACGCCTAACTCCTTTAGGTGCAAGGTGATCAGTATGCTCGCTTGTATATTGTCTCCTACACTGACAAAGGCCATATCAAAGTCGTCTTTCACTACGTTCTTTAGGGCTATCTCATCGGTAGCATCCAAGATAACGGCATCATCTATGATACCCTCATTCAGGGCTTGCTTGATCAGTTCCTCATTGGCATCAATAGCCAGTACAGTGGATTTATTTTTATAAAGGGTCTTGGCTACGGATTTACCAAATTCGCCCAAACCTATGACTAAAAAACTTTTCATAATTATCCTATTAATATATCTTCTTTAGGGTATTTATAATTACCTACTATTCTCTCACGAGAAAAAGCCAATACAATTGTAAGCGGCCCTACCCTACCTAAGAACATGGTAAAGAGTAAGATGGTCTGAGAGACCGTACTGAGCGAATTGGTAATTCCCATGGAAAGCCCTGTGGTAGAGAAAGCCGACATAACCTCAAAGAGGATCTTTAGAATTTCCACCTCTGGATCAAAGTAAGCTATAAGTAATGCAGCAAGAAAGACATACAACAGAGTTATAAAAACCAAGGTAGAGGCCTTATTGAACAGCTGCCATGAAATACGTCGTTTAGAGTACTCTATATACCGCCTATTGAGCAAAGAGGTACGTACCCCTAAGTATAAAACACCAAGAGTGGTAGTTTTTATCCCTCCTCCTGTAGAATTAGGCGAAGAACCTATGAACATCAGCAAAATCCACAAAAAAGCCGTTGCTGCTGAAATTTCTGTTATAGGTATGGTATTGAAGCCCACCGAACGCAGTGTGGCTGAGTGGAAGAAGCTAATAAGCAGCCTATTCCCCACAGAGTGTCCCGCATAAGCGTCCATATGATTGTATTCTAAAATAAAAAACAGCAAGGTGCCTGCCCCAAAAAGAATCAAGGTAATCAGGCTGGAAAACTTAGAATTGACACTGATTTTTCTACGCTTTCCCCTGATATACTCAAAGAGTTCTATAATAGCAGTAAAACCAAAACCTCCTAAGAACATCAATGGAATAATAATGAGGTTCATAGGAATATCAAAGGTATAATCTTGCAAACCATTGGGATAGAGAGCAATCCCTGCATTACAAAAAGCCGATACCGAATGAAAAATTGCATAGAAAAGTGCCTTGTACCAGCTATATTGCTTGATAAAAACAAAAAAAAGCAGAAAAGTACCTATAGCTTCTATGAGCAGAACGATAAAAACTACCTTTTTGATATGAGAATACAAGTCTATCTTAGCCTCATGGTTCATACCCTCAGAGATCAATCGCTTGGTATAGAAGCCTATTTTTTTAGTAATAAGCAGCACAATCACTGAAGAAAAAGTCAGTATTCCCAAGCCTCCCAGTTGTATCAACAGCAAAATGCACACCTGTCCATAGTCCGAGAGTATACCATGCATATCACAGATAGAGAGACCTGTACCTGTAACAGCTGAAGTAGCGGTAAAAAGTGCCTCAAAAAAAGTAAATCCACTCCCTGTTGTATGCGTAAAAGGCATCATCAACAGCCCCGCCCCTATACATATCAGAAAGAGGAAAGAGATTATAATAATGGTATAAGGAGAACAATTACGTAACATCAATAGTGATTAGTGATTAGTGATTAGCAATTAGCGATTAGTGATTAGTGATTAGCGATTAGCGATTAGTGATTAGTGATTAGCGAATAACAAACAGCAAATAGTGAATAGCAAGCAACAGGGTGACACTTTTCACTCTTCACTTTTCACTCTTCACTCTTCACTCTTCACTTAATTAATAGGCGGCAAAAGTACTAAATATAAACAAGATAACCAAAAATTTTAAAA
>CAJZFM010000087.1 GCA_915070235.1 uncultured Capnocytophaga sp.
TATTTTATTAATAATTAACACTATATTTTTATTGATTTGATTATCAAATTGACGATGTTTTAGTTAATAAACGGTAGAATTAAAAATAATGAAAGAAATATTTGTTTTTATCGGATATTTTTACGAAATTTGCAGAACTAATTGATTAAATATATATGGATATGAGAAGAAAATGGTTATACCTACTGTTAGGCTTCTTATGGCTTACTACCGCAGGGTTGTATGCGCAGGAGAAGACCGTAACAGGTGTGGTGAAGGATGAGGCAGGTCGGCCTCTCTTAGGTGTCTCCGTAGTGGAGAAAGGTACCACCCATGGAGTGGATACCGATTTGGATGGGAAGTTTTCCATCAAAGTAGCGGGTGATAAATCCGTGCTTGTTTTTTCTATGGTAGGTAGTACCCCGATCGAGCGTGTGGTAGGTACCCATAAAGAATTTACCATAGTGCTCAAGGAAGAGGTTACCGAGCTTACAGGGTTTGTCTTCAATGGCTATCAGGAGATAAACAAGAAGCTCTACACAGGGAACTCTCAGACGCTCAAGATTGACGATATCAAGCAAGATGGAGTCGTGGATGTAGGGCGTATGCTTGAAGGGCGCTCCGCAGGGGTCAATGTACAGAATGTCTCTGGCACCTTTGGTACTTCGCCTAAAATCACTATACGTGGGGGCTCATCTATCTTTGGTGATACCAAGCCCCTTTGGGTAGTAGATGGAGCTGTACAGGAGGAGGTAGTGAACCTTTCCTTCGAACAGTTAGCCTCTGGAGATGCCTCAACCCTAATTAGCTCTGCTATCTCAGGGCTCAATGCCAATGATATAGAGAGTATAGAGATCCTCAAGGATGCTTCTGCACTTTCCCTCTATGGGGCACGAGCGCTTAACGGAGCGGTGATTATCACCACCAAGAGTGGTAAGCACAATGTAAAAACCAAGCTCAGCTACCAGTTGGAAGAAACTGTACGTATGGTGCCTAACTACAGCCAGTATGACATCATGAACTCCCAAGAGAGTATGAGTGTCTATCGTGAGATGGAACAAAAGGGTTATTTCTCCCTTTCCTCTTATGCTGGTGCGGCACAAGGAGGACCCTACCACATCATGTACCGTAATATAGATACCTACAATCCTGCCACAGGCCGTTTTCTGTTAGAGAATACACAAGAAGCACGCAATGCTTTTTTGCGCAAATACGAATACGCCAATACCGATTGGTTTAAAACCCTCTTTAGACCGTCACTTACTCAGAACCACACGCTAAGCCTTAGCGGAGGAAGTGAAAATGCAACCATATATAGCTCATTAGGCTTCTTTGTAGATCCAGGTTGGACTATAGCCGACAAGGTACATAGGATAACAGGAAACCTTAAGACCAACTATACTCTCTCGCCTAAGGTGAAAATAGGAGTATTGGCACAGGGATCTATCCGTAACCAAAAAGCACCAGGTACCTTCTCTCGTTCAGGCAATGTGGTAACAGGAGAGTATGATCGTGACTTTGATATCAACCCCTTTAGCTATGCGATGAATACCACCAGAGCCTTGCGCCCTTATGATGACGAAGGTAACTATGATTACTATCGTATGAACTTTGCCCCTATGAATATCCTCAAGGAGCTAAAGAATAACTACATGGACTTGAAGATGCTGGAATATAAACTTCAAGGCGATTTGGAAGTAAAATTTACCCCAGAACTCAAGTATAAATTCTTAGGTTCTGTACGCTATGTCAAGAGTACCAACGAACACTCCATGACTGAGGACTCCAATGTAGTGGGGGCCTACCGTGCCAACGAAACCATGGTCATAGCCGAGAAGAACCCCTTCCTATATAAGGATCCGAACAATCCAGGTGCCCTTCCACAAGTTGTACTGCCTAACGGAGGTATCTATAAGCTCACGCAGAACAACCTCGAGAGTTACTACTTGCGCAATGCCTTGGAGTACAACAAGACCCTCAAGGATGCCGACATGCAGGATGTACATGACTTTAAGGTGTTCTTAGGGCAAGAGTTCCGCTATACCGATAGGGATAACCAGTATTTTGAGGGTTATGGCTATCAGTTTAGCCGTGGTGGAGTAGTCTTTACCGATCCGCTAATGTTACAGAAAGTAGTGGATGATAACTCACAGTATTTTGGCAATAGCTTTAGCCGTGAGCGTGGGGTGGCTTTCTTCTCCCAAGGCTCCTATGGCTACCGCAACCGCTATGTATTGGCAGGTACCCTTAACTACGAGGGCACCAACCAGCTCGGTAGAAGCCGTTCAGCACGTTGGTTGCCTACTTGGAACATCAGTGGGCGCTGGAATGTGTCCAATGAGGCTTTCTTGGCCAACAATAAGGTGGTGTCCAACTTGGCTTTCCGTCTTAGCTACGGGCTTATCGCAGGCTTGGCCAATGCAGGCAATGCGCTACCTATCTTTAACAGTGGTATCACCAGCCGTTACCTCAACTCTCAGAACGAAAGACGTATCTATATAGCCTCTTTGCAGAACAGCAATCTTACTTGGGAGAAGGTATATGAAACTAACTTCGGTACCGATATAGGTTTTTTGAACAATAACATCAACCTCTCGGTGGATCTCTATCAGAAGAAATCCAAGGACTTGATAGATATCGTACGTACTTCGGGTATAGGAGGAGAGTTCTATAAGTATGCCAACGATGCCTCCATGACTACCAAAGGGATAGAGTTGGTATTGGACACTCGTAATATCAATACTGAAGACTTTTCTTGGAACTCAAGTGTGAACTTTGCTTACTTTAACCAAGAGATCACCGCCTTGGCCAATCCTCTTTCCAATGTGTTTAGCTTAGTACGTGAGACAGGGGGGAATGTCATAGGAGGAGCACGCAATACGCTCTATTCGTATGACTTTACAGGGCTTAATGACAAGGGGTTACCTCAGTTCAAGCTCAAGAATGGTAGTACTGAATACTATTATATCAATTTTCAAGATAATGACAATATCCTCTCTTATCTCAAGAAAGAGGGTGCCGTGGAGCCAAATATCACAGGAGGACTTAGCAATACCTTCCGCTACAAGAATTGGGAGCTCAACTTCCTTATCACCATGCAGGCAGGCAACAAGATTCGCAAGGCAGCCCAATACAGTGGTTCAAACTATAGCGACTTGAGTGTATTTCCTAAGGAGTTCAAGAACCGTTGGGTAAATCCAGGAGACGAGGCCACCACCCGTATCCCAGCAATTGTATCCCTTCGTACACTTAACGAATCCGATAAGGCACTTGTTACAATGGCCTACAGTGCTTACAATAATTCCTCCGAACGTGTAGTAGATGGGTCTTTTGTACGTATGAAGAGTATCTCCCTCTCCTATACCTTCCCTAAGGATGTGTTAGATGCACTGGGAGTGGGTAACCTTTCGCTACGCCTACAGAGCACCAACCCTTTCCTTATCTATGCACATAAGGACTTGAACGGACAAGATCCAGAGTTCTTCCGCTCAGGAGGGGTTTCCTATCCGATCACACCACAGTATACCTTTACTATTAATCTTGGAATCTAATAAAGAAGTATTATGAAAAGAAATAAATATACATACGTTGCCTTAGGGGTTCTTTTTGCCCTTACTGGCTGTAACAAAGTATTAGACGATGCTCCTGATAATCGTACCGAGCTGGACACCCCAGAGAAAGTGCAGGAGCTATTGGTCTCTGCCTATCCTGATAGGTACTATATCTATATAGCAGAGGTGATGAGCGACAATGCCGATGATAAGTACGCATTAACGCCTTCCTCAACCCTTAATACAGATATGTACTTCTGGAGAGACAATAATGAGCTCAATGGGGAGGACAATACCCCTACAGAGTACTTCATGTCCTGTTATGAAGCCATCGCAGCGGCCAACCAAGCCATAGAGTCCCATGCCGAGTTGGAGAATTCCGCTAAGTACAATTATATAAGAGGGGAGGCCTTGGTCGCTCGTGCCTATGCCCACTTTATGTTGGCCTACCTATGGTGCAAGCCTTATAACCCAGCCACTGCTGCCAATGACTTGGGATTGGCCTATGTAACCACTCCTGAGAAGGTTGTTTTTAGAAATTATACCCGTATCTCCCTCAAGGACTATTACGATGCTATAGAGCGCGACCTTACCGAAGGTATTCCTCTTATAGACAACAGCAAGTACACGCAACCACGCTTCCACTTTACCACCGAAGCAGCACATGTCTTTGCCAGCCGCTTCTATCTTATGAAAGGGGAGTGGGACAAGGTGATAGAGCACTCCACTGCCGCTTTGGGTAGTAATCCAGAGAACAAACTCAGAAATATAAAGGTACTCAATACCTTGGGAGGAGAAGAGCGCAAGGTGGATTATGCCAGCCCTACCAATCCAGCCAATGCCTTGGTAGCTACTGCCCCATCAGTGGTGGGTCTCTACCTCCAGATACATAAGTACAGCCTTTCCTTGCCTGTATTGCGTAAGATATTGGTTAATACCCATCCGCTGAATTATGTCAATATTGAATGGGCAGCGCGTAACTCTTTTTTGGGAACGAGCAACTATTATGGTTTTCCTAAGTTTAAGTACTTTGATAAGTTCGTCAACCGCTCGGCAGGTACCCGTATCTATTACAGTAGTGCGACACTGCTTTCCTTTGATGAGGCCTATCTCAACCGCATGGAAGCCTACATAATGACAGAGAATTATGACCAATTCCGCAGGGACTTATACACCTATCTCAAACCTAAGACCATCAATAGTGATTTCCCAGGGACAGGTGATCCGTTCTCTCCAGGGTTCTTTGAGCGTTACTTTACCGAGGCAGAGCTCGATGAGCGTTACGAAGGAGATGGTACTGATTTTGATCCTCCCTATCCCCTTACTACCCGCCAAAGAGAATGGCTACAATGTGTGATAGATACCCGCCGTGTGGAATTTGTTCAGGAAGGACTTCGCTGGTTTGACAACAAGCGCCTTGGAATGAAAGTGATACATATGGACGACACCACTCCCATGGAGCTACCCAAGGATGATCCACGCCGTGAGCTACAACTCCCCTTGAGTGCACTGGAATTTGGCGTAACCCCTAACCCTCGTTAAACGATTAAAATACGATTACCATGAAAAAAATAACCTATATATACTTAGCCCTTATGACGGTGCTCTCTGCATGTAGTAAGAAGGAAAGCCTACGAGACGAGAGCGTTATCAAGGACGATACCGATGCCAAAACGGCCTTGGATACCTATATATACAACCAGTTTGTAGCGCCCTATAACATAGGGGTTACCTACAAATATGTAGATGCCAATTACGATATGAGTCGCCTACTCTATCCACCTACCGAGAGCAAGGTACAACCTTTCTTGGAGATGATCAAGGATGTATGGATAGGAAGCTATGTGCAAGTGGCGGGAGCCAATTTTGTCAAGCAAATAGCCCCTCGTGAGATTGCTCTTATCGGAGGGAAGAGCTTAGACCCAATAGATGATACTGAAACCCTTGGTACAGCCGATAATGGGGTGAAGATTACCCTATTCCGTGTAGATCATTTCAATTATGATGACTTGGATAGTGAGCTGGTTAAGCTGTTGTTTCACACCATTCAGCATGAGTATTGCCATATCATAAATCAGAAAAAAGCCTTCTCACCTGACTTTGCCAAGATTACCCCTGCCAATTATACCAGCACTTGGTTTAACCTTGTAGATGAGCAGGCCAATGCCTTGGGCTTTATCACTAGCTATGCTATGGCTAATCCTTTGGAAGACTTTGCTGAGATGACCTCCATGATGCTTTTGCAATCCAAGAGTGAATGGGACGCCAAAATTGATGCTATGCCCGATACGGGTAAGGCCGCTATTAAGAAGAAGGAAGCCTTTATCGTGGATTATTTCAAAGGAGAGTGGGATATCAATTTCTATGAGCTACAAGCGATAGTCTATCAGAGAATGCAAAACTATTTGTAACCTAAAACGATGCTAAGATGAAAAAAATATTATATATGCTTGCCCTTGGGGCAGTGGTAGGATGCCAAAAGAGCGAACCCGATTTGCTCTTTGGTAAGACGGCGTCCGAACGTATGGAGGACGCCAAACAGGAGCTACGCCAAACGCTCTCTGCAGCGCCTAATGGTTGGAAGCTGACCTATTTCACCGTCAAAGGGTTCTTTGGGGGTTTTACAATCCTAATGAAGTTCGATCCTAATGGCCGTGTGGTGATGACCTCGGATATAGAGAACACCTTTGAACCCAGAGAAAGTAGTTACCAGATACAAGAGGGGCAAGGCCCACTGCTGGTTTTCACCACCAAGAACTACATTCATGATTTGGCTGATTCCTCATCTCCTCGAGATTTGATGCCAAGTGGCTATTTAGGAGAATTCCAGTTTGTCTATTTTGGCAAAGAGGGCAACAAACTCAAGTTTCGCACCCAGCGTAAGGATACACAACAGTTTGTCTATTTTGAACCTGCAACGGCCGATGAGTGGAACTCTATGGAAACCTATCACAATGTGGCTACCGCTATTAGTGGATCTTATTATGCTAAGGTAATTACCTCGGCAGGGGCAGAGAATTATTATATGACATTCAACCATCGTCTGCTCACCTTCACGTCTATGGATAACAGAGAGAAGGTATTCGAGACAGGGATGGTTCCTATCGCCGATGGTCTTGCATTAGAGCCCCCCTTGAAGATAGAAGGTAAGTCCTTTACCAAGCTCACTTCAGTGCCAGGTACCTCACCGACGGACTATACCGCTACGATAGATGGGGTTACACTGGAGTTACACAGCCTCGGTGATCCATCATTAGAATTCGAATCACAAGGTGATAAGATCTCTACCGACTTCAATGCGCTGATTCCTTTTGGGCAAGATATCTTTAAGAACTCGCCCTATATGAGTCCAGACTTCTTTAGGGATTTCTATACCATAGACGAAGAACGTGAGTTTGTGAGCTATGAGATGATTTTCAATTCCGCTGATCGAATGACCTTACGTGTGGGCTACCTTTTCCCAGGGGAGCACGAACAGTCCTACTTGACTTACAATTGTACTTATGTGGTCAGGGATAAGAAGCTGTATATCACCTATGTAGAGGAAAACCCAGAATTGGATGCCTTCTGGACAAACCCCGATAATGAGGAAATAGCCACCTTGGCACGCCAACGTCTCCATAACTTTATAACACTCAGTAGTGAAGGGCTTTACATATGGAAGACCCCAACAACGGTCTTTGTGCCTATATATTATATCAAGAGTATTGCACAACCGAACTATTATTTCCCTGCACTCTCCTTCTAACTAAGTGAAGAGTGAAAAGTGAAGAGTGAAAAATGAAAAGTGAAGAGTGAAAAATGAAAATCCCATTTTTTGCTCTTCATTTTTTAATCACTATTCTTAACTACTAATCATCATGAAGCCTTTTCTTTCCTTTGTTTTATTCTTTTGGGCGCTGGTATCTTTAGCTCAAGAGACAGCTTCCATACCTCGCTGGTCTATGCAGGTAGATGCGGGTATTGGTTTTAGTGAGATGAAAAGTCCTGACTTTAATATCATGGGCTTTGTAAGTAGAGGGCAATGGCGGTTGCTCTATGCCCCCAAGGAGCATTTACGCTTGGAAATGGGCTTGGGCTATAGCCAATTTGCTCAGAGCACCTTGCAACAGTCCGAGCGAGAATATACTTCCTTTAAGGTCAATACGGTGGAACTCCCCCTGAAGTTTGTCAAGCGATACCCTGTACTTTTGGATAAGCTCTACCTGAACTATGGTTTAGGCTTTCAGCTAAGTGCGCCTGTAGGACATGAGCTAAAGACCCCTACCCTGAGTGAAAGTAGTTCCAAGGGAGGTACTTGGTTTGTCAGTGGAGTAGCGTTGGTAGGTTTGGAAGCCCATGCTTCGGCTCGTACCAAGCTCTTTTTCTATGGAGAGTATAATGCTACTCGGCAGAAAGGTAACTATATTGCTGCCCAACAGTTCTTGATAAACTTTAGTGTGATATACATGCTATGAAGATAAGGTAAAAAGTAAAAGGTAAAAAGTAAAACCTTTTACTTTTTATCTTTTTCGTTTAGCCAAAAATTCGTACATTTGTCCCTTAGAAACAATCTAATTATAAATGGACAATATCTCACAGATTCTCTTCTTAGTATCTGATAGC
>CAJZFM010000088.1 GCA_915070235.1 uncultured Capnocytophaga sp.
CAAAACCTAAGGGCTGCCTATACTTTCACTCTAAAAGACAAATACAAATTGGAAGTATTTGCAGGTGCGAAAAATATCTTTGACCAATACCAAAAAGATTTTGACAAGGGCAAAGATCGTGACGCCGACTATATCTATGGCCCACAACACCCTCGTACTTTCTTTGTAGGACTAACATTATCATTGGATTAATACCTATTGTTAATGTCTTCAATCGTCAAAACAAACTGATTGCCGATCGCTGACTACTAAAAAAGAAAGATTCTTTTACCCAAATATCATTTCTGTAGAAAAAAAGAGACTCCTTATTGGCTGTCTCTTTTTTTTCGCTTTTCACTTTTCATTTTGCATTGAAATATGTATCTTTGCACAAAATTCTTATAGTTAGGACAAGACCCTTTATGTCAAAAATATATTACCTTTTTATTACTTTTTTCCTCTTATTTTCTGTCTCTTATGCGCAGGATAACGCCCCAAAGAAGATAGAGATTGTCTATGCAGGTACCCTCACTATTGACAATGATAAGTACCCTGGAGCTACGATTTTCAATTCCGATGAAGATCGCAAGGTGCAGTTCCGCCATCAGGGTATGGATATTTGGTGCGATGTGGCAGTGCTCTACCAGCAGACCAATCAGGTGAAGGCCTTCGGAGAGGTCTTTATCCAGCAGGGAGATTCGCTGAAGATGAATAGCGAGTTTATAGAATACAATGGAGATACGAAAATAGCCATTGCCAAGGATCAAGTCAAGCTACGCAATGAGAAAATGACCCTTGAGACAGAGGAGCTGTTCTTTGACCGCAATACCCAAGAGGCTTATTACCTGAACTATGGCAAAATCTCTGATGAGGAGAATGTACTCACCAGTAAGGAAGGTCGCTACTTTGTCGCTCCCAGAAAGAGTCAATTTACCACCCAAGTGAAGGTTACCAATGCTAACTTTGAGGTCAATTCGCTTACACTGGATTACTACCATGCTTCAGGACATATCTACATGTTTGGCCCTACGACCATTACAGGGAAGGATTACGTCACCTACGGAGAGAAAGGCTATTACGACACCAGGGCAGAAAAGGGTTATTTCATGGACAAGGCACGTATAGACTATGACAACAAACGCCTTACGGGGGACAGTCTCTACTTTGACAAATTCCGAAATTTTGCCTCGGCAACCAACAATATTATTATCCGAGATACGCTCAACAAGACCCTTGTCAAAGGACACTATGGGGAGGTACATAAGGCGCAGGACTCTATGTATATCACCAAGAAAGCCTTGGTTATCAGCGAAGTAGAAAAAGGTAAGGACTCTATTTACATTCATGCCAAGCGTATCATGGTAACAGGCAAGACGGGCGCTCGCGTGGTAAGGGCTTATACTGGAGCACGTATCTACAAGACTGATATTCAGGGCAAGTGTGATTCTATCCACTCCAGCCAGACGACAGGCCTTACCAAGCTCATCGGGAAACCTATCATCTGGAGTGGTAAAAGCCAAATGACAGGAGACAATATCCATATCTTGGCCAATACCCAAACCGAAAAGCTCGATACCCTTAAAGTCTTTGATAATGCTTTCCTGATTGAGAAAGACACCTTAGGTACAGGATTTAACCAAGTAAAAGGAAAAATTTTAAAGGGAAAGTTTCGTGAAAACAAATTAAATAACGTAAATTTGTATCAGAATACCGAGGTGATTTATTATGTATATAACGACCAAAATCAGCCCGTAGGAATTAATAAGTCCAAATGTAGCCAAATCCGTATAGATTTTGCCCCAAGCCAGCAGATAGAGACTATTGTCTTCTACAAAAATATAGATGGAGGTATCTATCCAGAGGATAAAATCAGTAAAGAGGAACTACGCTTTCCCAATTTTAATTGGCGCGGAGACGAAATGATACTAAGCAAGAATGATATTTTCCCAGAAGACGAGAAAAATATACAACTAACTCCTATTCGCGGTATAAAATCTGAAGAAATAGATCTTATAGAAGAAAAACTCATACCAAAAACCGAAAACTGATGTCCTTGTGGAAGAAATATTTGCTTTTCCTTTGGAAATCAACCAACCAGCATGGCGTACATTCTCCCTTTGTATTCCGATTGGTTACTCAGTGCTTCTATTTGCGTGATAAAATCCCTTGTACGCACTATCCTGAAGGTATCACCCCTAAGAAAGGTCAGTTTATACTTCGTCTTACGAAGTATTTTGCCCCTAAAAGTATAAAAATATATAGTAACAACAAGAACTTTGCCTCTCTCGTCCCTACTTCTCTTACAGAAGTATCCAAGCAGAAGCAAGATATGATTATTCTTTACCAGCAAGAGAACAAACCTACTATAGAGCAGCTCATAGCGCAAATGCACAACGATAGTTTGCTACTTGTAGTGGATCCACATCGGGAGGAAAATGAGGATTTTTTTAAACAATTAGCCAAAAATAAGGCTTTCACTGTGGTGATAGATACCTTTTCCTTTGCTCTGTTCTTTATCAGAAGCGAACAAGAAAGAGAATGCTTTGTCATACGAACTTAATTGTTAATCACAAAAGACTATGCGCATCAGAAATTGTCTTAGACAGCATCTTTGTAGAGACGCAATTTATTGCTTCTTAGACAGTTAGTAAATAGTATTTTAACTATTGATTCGCATCATTAATCATTAGTCATTAATCATTATTTAAGGATTATGGAAAGAAAACAATTATTAACTTCCCAAGAATTAGATGTCATACTACATCGCTTGGCCTGTCAGCTTATAGAGAACCATACCGATTTCTCCGATACGGTACTCATAGGCCTACAACCTCGTGGAGTATTTTTAGCCCAGCGCTTAGTGGCGATGCTTCGTCAGGAGTATCAGGTTGTGGGCATACAATATGGTGCCTTGGACATCACCTTCTTCCGCGATGACTTCCGCAGAGGAGAAAAGCCCTTAGCAGCCAACACTACCGATATACCCTTCTTGGTGGAGGATAAAAAAGTGGTCTTCATAGACGATGTCCTCTATACAGGGCGTAGTATTCGTGCTGCTCTCACTGCCTTGCAGTCCTTTGGACGTCCCAGCAAAGTAGAACTATTGGTACTAATAGACCGCCGCTTTAGCCGTGACCTCCCTATACAGCCCGATTATATAGGCAAGGCTGTAGATGCGATTAACAAAGAGCGTGTAGTGGTCAATTGGGCATCACAGGACGGAGAAGATGCCGTCTATCTCATAGAAAAACAAGTATAGAACAACCCTATCCATAAAATAAAACACAATCCTATGAACCAGTTAAGTGTCAATCACCTATTAGGCATCAAGTACCTCACTCCTGAGGACATAGAGCTTATCTTCACCACAGCCGACCAATTCAAGGAGGTGATCAACCGCCCTATCAAGAAAGTACCTTCGCTTAGGGATATTACCATTGCCAATCTGTTTTTTGAGAATAGTACTCGTACTCGCTTGTCCTTTGAGCTGGCTGAAAAACGCCTTTCAGCCGATGTAATTAACTTTTCAGCTGCTCAATCCTCTGTAAAGAAAGGAGAAACACTCATTGACACGGTCAATAATATCTTGGCTATGAAAGTGGATATGGTTGTTATGCGCCACCCCAACCCTGGAGCAGGTGTTTTCCTTTCCCAACATGTGAAAGTACCTATTGTCAATGCGGGAGATGGTGCCCATGAGCACCCCACTCAAGCTCTCTTGGATTCCTATTCTATACGAGAGCGGTTAGGAAGTGTAGCAGGCAAGAAAATAGTGATTGTAGGGGATATCCTGCACTCGCGTGTAGCCCTCTCCAATATATTTGCCCTACACATGCAAGGCGCAGAGGTAGCAGTATGTGGACCTAAGACCCTTATTCCTAAATATATACACGAGTTAGGCGTACGTGTAGAGACCGATCTGAAGAAAGCACTCCAATGGTGCGATGTGGCCAATATGCTACGTATCCAGAACGAACGCTTGGATATTCCTTACTTCCCCTCCACTCGGGAGTATGTACAACAGTATGGCCTTACTCAGCAGATTTTGGACGAGATAGGCAAGGAGATCATCATCATGCACCCTGGCCCTATCAACCGAGGCGTAGAACTCACCAGCGAAGTAGCCGACGGCCCACAATCGGTAATCCTTGATCAGGTAGAAAATGGGGTGGCTATTCGCATGGCGGTCATTTACCTGCTGGCTTCACAGATAAAGATGTAGTAAATATTATTTTTTCATATACTCTAAGTACGCCTTCAGTTCTCTTTGTAGCCCCTCTGTAGCACTTACCAAGGGAAGACGTACTTCAAGCGTATTGATTACCCCTAAGAGAGAGAGCAACGCCTTGATCCCTACGGGGTTTCCTTCTTTGAAAATCAGCTCCATCGCTTCTAAGAGCTGATACTGGATAGCGTTGGCCTCCTTATAGTTTCCCTCTAAGCCCTGACGTATCATTCGGCTATAGCGCTCAGGAAAAGCCTGTCCTAATACCGAGATGGTACCATCGCCACCTAAAAGTACGGTAGGCAAGGCTGTAGCATCATCACCAGAGATGACCAAAAAATTCTCCTTACGCCCTCTCAAAAGGTGCATAATCTGGACTATATTGCCCGACGCCTCCTTAATCCCTATAATAGTGGGCACCTCTTTGGCTAAGTGTAGGGTGGTGCGATAGTCCATATTGACCCCTGTGCGAGAGGGTACATTGTAGAGTAGAATGGGGAGTTCTGTCGCCTCGGCCACCGCCTTATAGTGCTGGTAAAGTCCCTCCTGAGAAGGCTTGTTATAGTAAGGGGTTACCGAAAGTATGGCTGTATAATCCTTTGGAGATACCTCTCGTACTTGTTCTACAATCGTTTGGGTATTATTCCCCCCTACTCCCAATACCATGGGCAGTCTGCCATTGTTGGCCTTCTTAACTGTCATTTTGACCAATTCCTTTTCCTCTGTAGAAAGGGTAGGGGTTTCGGCAGTGGTGCCTAAAACGACCAGATAATCTATACCATTCTCCACTTGGGTATGTACCAAGCGTTCAAGAGCGGGTACATCTACGCCCCCCTCTTTATTAAAAGGGGTTACCAGTGCTACCCCTGTTCCTTGTAAAGTTTTCATTGTAGTGTTTTTATAATTTTCTTAGTTTCTTGAATAAAAGTACTCCCATCGGCCAAGGGAGCTGTGATAATCACATCGTTGAAAGCGGGATCTATACCACTTACCCCTATGCGTAACTTGGCTTTCACCCCCGATGAAAGCAATAGCAGTGGGAGCTTAGGAGTGGAAAAACAGTTGATCAACAGGTCATATTCCAGCTCCCAAAGCCTATCGGCATGATAGTTGCGAATCCCTCCAGAATAGTTAATATCCTTCCACGAGAAGAGCGGAATACCTTCTATTTGTATATCTATCCCTCTCTCTTCGTAGCCCAAAATCACATAATTTTCCGAATTGATACCATACTCCTTGATAAAGTTCTTGAGGAAATCCACCTTATGTACCTCCTCTATATCTACAATGCACCCTACCTTGTGTATTTGTAACTTATTACCATTCAGATAATTAGCTCTTCTTTTGAGATTCTTCTGTATCCGATTTTTAATCGCTATATTTTTAAATATTTTCAAAATAAAAATTATAAAGATTTCACTGCAAATGTAATGAATATTTATTAATTTTGCGCCTTGAAAGGAAAACATTTTTATGAGAAAAAAATTATTTGCTTTTTTGGCACTGTTTTTGCTTATAGTCTCTTGTAAATCAAAGGGCTATTTCACCCAAGCGATGGAGGGGGAACAAATGCCAATAACCAAAGATACGGAAGAAGATGAGGATGTCAAGGACTACCTATCGCCTTTCCGCTATCACCTGAACAAGTATTTGGACAAGGTACTTTCTCACAACAATGCTACTATGGTCAAGGATATCAAAACCTTAGAAGATGGTGAGATGAACATGCCTATTGGTAATTTCTTTGCTGATGCTCTCTATGAACAGGTTGATGGTTATTTCTTTAAGAAAAAGAAGCGCCATGTGGATTTTTCCTTATTCAACTGGGGGGGAATTCGTTCTGAATTAGCCGAGGGAAGTATCACTACCCGAATGGTCTATCAGCTAATGCCTTTTGAAAACCAATTGGTTGTAGCCGAGGTTACGGGTGCCCAGCTCTATGATATGGCCAAATATCTCTTTGACAGTAAGCTCCCCCACCCGATCTCTAATCAAGTGCAACTCATTATGACCCCTCGTGGGGAAGTTGTGAGCTTCCTTATCAACAAAAAACCTGTTCTACGCAAAAAACGCTATTTCATCTGTACCTTTGACTACCTATACCAAGGGGGGGATAAGATGAATTTCTTTAAAAATTCCTTGGGAGTTACCAATATTGATTACAATGCCAGAGAAGCTCTTATTGATTACCTAAGAAAAACGGATCATATAGACTTCAAATCCGATGGACGATTCAGAATAAAATAATATAAACCTACAAACATACAACTTAATGGAAAGAAGAAATTTCGTAAGAAATATAGGAGCTGGTGCCTTGTTCTTAGGTTTAGGAGGTGTTTCCTATGCCTTTGATAGAGACAAGAATAAGGACAAACTCAAAAAACATAAGAAACATATCACCATACTCCATACCAACGACACTCACAGTCATATAGACCCCATGCCCTCCGATGACCCTCACTATCCTGACAAGGGAGGAGTGGCACGCCGTGCGGTCTTGATAGAGCAAGTGCGTAAGGAAAACCCCAATACGCTACTCTTTGATGCAGGGGATATCTTCCAAGGCACGCCTTATTTTAACTATTACGGGGGCGAATTGGAATTTCGCCTAATGTCCATGCTCAAGTATGATGCAGCTACTTTTGGCAACCATGATTTTGACAATGGAATAGAAGGGCTACTCTTCCAGATGCCACATGCTAAGTTTGATTTTATCTCCTCCAATTACGATTTTACCAATACCGTATTAGAAGGAAAAACAAAGCCCTACAAAGTGTTTGAAGTAGATGATGTCCGCATAGGGGTATATGGTTTGGGAGTAGAGCTTAAGGGATTGGTTACCAAGGAACTATACAGAGAAACCAAATACCTTGACCCTGTGGAGATTGCCATAGATATGGAAAAGAAACTACGTAAAAATGAGAACTGTGACATTGTCATCTGTCTCTCCCACTTGGGATTCCAGTACCGTACCGACAAGGTATGCGATATTACCATTGCTAAAAAGACCTCCGAAACCGACCTTATCATAGGTGGCCATACCCATACGTTCATGAGTGAACCTGTGATTGTCAAGAATAAGGCCAACCGCGAAATCCTCATCAATCAAGTAGGGTGCTATGGAATTAACTTAGGCCGTATTGATTTCTACTTAGATAACAAAATCACCACCAGTGGGGTACAGATCTTAATCTAATTTCCTAAATGATATCCAATAAGAAAGAGGTTGTTCTTTGGTGAACAACCTCTTTTCTTTTCTCTCTATTTCACATTGAAGCGGTACTTTACCCCTACGAGGAATTGGAAACCTTGTACAGGGTAGGACGTCCATCGCTGGTAGTGCTGCCCTGTTACATTACTCAAATCCACAAAAGCTGTCCAGCGCTTAAGGAAGGTATAGTCGGTTGAGAAGTTAAGATCAAAAAAGCCATCAAGGGTCAATTCCTTAGCCTCTAAGGTAGGTAGCGTATGTGCTATATCCTTTCGCTCTCCTACATAGTAGAAAGAAGTCCCTATATTCCACTGGGGAAGAATACGATAACTTGCTGAAAGAGCGGAAGTAAATAGTGGTAAGTTTCTTTCCTTCGCTTTTAGTGCATCAAAGGAATAGGCATTGACCTTGGCAAAAGCATCTATATAGAAGCTATCCGAAAACTTCCCCCTAATGGTTGCTTTTGCCCCAAAGGACATAGCATCTTGGTATATAATGCTATAGGAATTATCGTAGTGATAGGGCTTACGATCGGCAAGGGTATATTTTTCATTAGCCTGATACATAGGCATCTGTACTATACGTGTATAGAAAGCCTTGAGATCATAAGAGAATCCTTGGAAAAGTGCTCCTCTAATCCCTGCAAATATATCATAAGGGGTATAGGTAGGGTGTAGGTGCTGGGTTGGAGACAGATAGGGGTTCTCCAAG
>CAJZFM010000089.1 GCA_915070235.1 uncultured Capnocytophaga sp.
TTCGTTGAAAAAGATAAAAATTGTCTATCAATCTGGAAAATGTCCTTTCTATAACACCTTGAGAATCATAAACTATCTCATTCCCCCTCTTGGAGGGGGGTAGGGGGGGGTTTGAAAATCAATAAGTTACAGAACTGGCGAAACTTAAATAAGTGAATCACTTTTCACTTACCACTGTTACTGTATTCTTCTCCTTTAGAAAAGTCAGTAGCAGCTTGCCTGCTTCCACGGTAGCATCTGCTTGAGAGAGGGCGTAGATAGGGAAATTTGGATAAATCTCCCCTTGTGCATTGAGCAGGTAGAGCTGGTGGTTCTGCTGGTCAAGGACACAGATGAGCAGCCCCTTGGGTGTCTGTATCAGGTGAGGTCGCGCATAGTCGGCATAGGGGAGCTCTATCTTTTTCTTATTAATAATCAGGGTATTGCCGCTGAGTATAACCTGTGTATCCCCGAGCACGTCAAAGTAATGTCCTGCGGCTACCCCCAAGGATTCTTGGCGTAGACCTCCGTTGCTGTCTATATAGTACTGCTTGCCGTCCTCGGTAGTAAAGCAGATGCAATCCTTATAAGCGCGTATAGGGTTGTCAGAGAAGGCAAAGGTTTGGCTAAGGGGAATACGTACGCTACCATTGCGGTGGAGGATACTAAGGTGATTGTCTGCTTTTGGGAAGACGATAAAGTCCTTACCTGCTAAACGCATATGCTGAGGAGTAGCCTTAATCCCTACTGGGACATGGCTGCTCTCGAAGCCCTTGACCTCCTCCCCGCGCCTGTCCTCAAGGCGGATGCGATAGTTGTCACAGATCACAAAGCGGTAATCCTTGTTGTGGTCATAGTCAAAGATTTGCAAGGGTAGCAGAGGGTTCTTGTATGAATGACAGAAAGGCATGACCTCCTTGCCATTGCGGTCTATCACATAGCTGGAGTATTGGGTATTGAAGGCCAATTGCAAGAAACCATTGCGGAAGAGATCCACTTGGTATATTTCTCCTTGTATAGGGCTATCTAAGCGTTTTTTCCAAAGGATTTTTCCATCATGGCCTATGAGGTAGAGTTGGTTATCGGTATCCTGAATAACCACCTCGCGCTGCCCTGTACGGTGGTTGGTGACAAAGTGGGGGAGGGTGTGGGCATCTTTGTCAAGGATTAGCTGGAAGCGCTCGGCGAGGGCAGCCCCTTCGCTTGTGGGGGTATTACCTTGGGTGGGGCTTGCAGGTGTATCGGTGGCTTCGGTGGTGCTTTCCCCTACCTTAGTCGCAGTAGCGGTGAGGGTGAGTTGGTAGAAGTGTTCTTCAGGGCTTAGCTGTAGGGCAGCATAGCCATAGCGAGCGGCCAAGGAGGGGTATTTCTTAGCAAAAGCTGATGATTCGCTAAGGTTGGCTATCGCTACAAAGGCAGTTTGGCTACTGCTCTGCTCCTTGAGGGCGGCAAAGCGGGATTGCTCGGCAAGACTCTGCTTGAGCTGGAGCGCATTGATAAGCTGCTCAAGAGCACCTCGCTGTTGGGCAAAGATAAGATCGTCCTCCTGCTTATAGATATACTTAGGGGCTAACTCATGACCAAAGACGCTAAAGAACGATTGTACGTCCGAGAGTTCCTCTATCTGGTAGAGTGAAGCACCTTGGAAGGTCTCTGTCTTGAGAATGGTAAAGTAGCGCAGTGTCTCGGTAGGGTTCTCGCTGTGTAGTACAGCCAAGGAATCTCCTGCAAAATCAAAGAACGCTACAGAAGATATATCGGGTTGGAAATCAAAATAAAACTCAGCGGGGATCAGTGCCTCGTCAAAGGCATAGGCTTCTATATCCTTAGCCGATTGAGGAATGACAAAAGCACTCTCAAGGGTGTTTTTCTTGGGTTTGGATAGCGGTAACTGTGGTAGGCTATCGGCAGGACGCAGCGAGGAGCCACTCAGGCGAAAGGTATGTCTATCAAGGAAGATATCCCAAGCCGTCCAATCACCGATTTGTGCTACCAGGCGAGGGGGAAAGATCCCTCCGACAAACTCTTGGTTTTTCTTAGGCGAGAGAAACAAATTGGCTACCACATCCTCACTGGTGGTCTTGTTGAGTTTGTAGAAATCCTCATAGGGGTGCTCCTCTTCGATTTCTGGCTGCCACTGTGGAAGGTCCTTGAGCGAGCCTACTAGCAGGTTGCGCTCATGATAGCGATAGTACCACTTTTTGTTTTCTATGGTTAGGGAGTCCAACTGTTCAGGGGTAAGGGACTTCCAAGGGCTAAGCGTATCTTTTTCAGGTAATCTGCAGCTCAGATACACCCCCTCATGGGTATAGCCCAACCAGATGTCCTTATCCACAGGCAAGGAACGCAATAGGTTCTGTACATTCCCATTGGGATAGTACTTAAAGTATTCCTTCCAAAAATCATGGTTAATAGTTTGGCTTACAAACTGGTCTTTTTGGTGGATATGTAGCAGCATAGAGGGGTCTTTGTCCAATAGTACCTCCACTGAACTACGCTCTCCTCCGCCCTTGGTGCAACCTATTGCCAAGAGGGCTAATAAGATATATAATAAACGCATTTTAATAATTGATGATTAATGATCAATGCCACCTTGGCGTCTTGATCTCTTATATGCTGCAAAAGTATTAAATTTTTCTCTTATATACAAAAAAACTACCCAACCTTACGGCTGGGTAGTTCTCACAAAATAAGTATTAAAGTTTCTCTATTGCATTAGTTGCTGCCTTGTCCTTGCTTACCATCCGCATTGAAAACTACACGGAAGCCCATATTACCAGAGTAATCATTAGGGGCTTTTTCTTGGCGGAAGTAAGCATAATTACCACCATAACCACGAATCACACGGTTGGTACCAGTGTTAGGGCCTGTATGGTTGTTATCTTTAGGTGTTTCGGTATATTCGGCATAGTAGTCCTGTACCCATTCTGGTACATTGTCATACATACCCTTAAGGCCTAAGGCATTTCTAAATCTTGCCTCATTGGCAGTACCATCTTCATGATATACATCATAGTAATCTTGAAAATAGGCCACCACTTGTCCTCCATAAGCCTCATTTTTTACTTTTCCACCACGAGCAGCGTATTCGAACTCCGCCTCGGTAGGTAGGCGACCTCCTGCCCATTCGGCAAAGGCCTTAGCTCCTTCGTAGGTAACCCCTTGTACAGGTTGGTTAGCATAAGCAGGGCTAGTGAGTTCGAACTTAAGGGTACCTTCATTCATTCTGATATAATTACCATTATACCAGCGTACCCCTGCATTTAGGTTGTTTCCTTTGGCATTGAGGAACTCTACGAACTGCGCATTGGTAATCTCGGTACGAGTCATATAGTAACTCTTGATAGTTACAGGGAAAGGAGGTTTAGCATTTGCAACATTGCGATCTCCCATGGTAAATTCACCACCTTCTACTAAGACAATATCACGGGAAGGATAGTGGCCAGCCCCTATACCGCGGAAAGTAACAGTAACCTCTACAAAGCCCACTTTGTTCTCAGTAGGGTCAGTTACAGTAACCAAGGTTTTTCCTTTAGTAATAGCGGTGATTACCAGTGTATTGGAGTCTTTCTTTACCACATTGATATTGTTGTTGTTTTTGGCAATCTCATAGTTACCAGAGCCATTGATAGTGATAGAGTCCTTTTGGCCTTCTTGTATGGTAAGTACAGATCGGTCAAAGGTTAGTGCACGTTCTGAAGGGCTTGGTTCAGAACCAGAGCCGTCTCCCTTGTGGGCAAGGTCTATCACATCGTTGAGGTCCCAGCCTGTAGCCAAGCGCTTATAGAGCTTTTTGGCAGTTACATCCAAGTACCAATCGCCTTCTGAGGCAGCAATACTATTGTTAGGAGCACCAGTACCGGAGAAGATCTTGTTTCCGTCTTTTCCTTGGATACCGTCAGCACCCTTAGCACCTTGTTGGCCTTGTGGGCCACGGTCACCTTGTGCGCCTTTGTCTCCTTTAGCACCATTAGTTCCTGGGTCACCTTTTTCACCTGGGTCACCTTTTTCACCTGGGTCACCTTTTTCACCTGGGTCACCTTTTTCTCCGCGTTCGCCCTTAGGTCCTTTAGGGCCGGGGTTACGTCCGCCAGTTCCTGGGTCACCCTTTTCTCCTTTTTCTCCCTTAGCACCCTGTTGGCCTTTGTCTCCCTTGGCACCAGTTTCTCCTTTGTCACCTTTTTCTCCCTGAGGGCCTTTGTTACCGCCAGTGGCATTACCCTCATCGCCGGTTTCTCCCTTGAGAGCAAGGGCAGTTCCCCACCCTTGGCTATTCTTAGGACCGAAAAGCGACATGCTTTCTTTGTCTATATAGAAATCCCCATTCTTCCCTTGGGAGGCTGCGGGGGCGCCTTGGCCAGAGAGTAGCTCTGGCTGGGCGCTTTGGCTGGAGGTGGTATAGACCTCCGTTTCTTTATTACAGTGTACAGCGGTGAGCGCTATGGTGGCCACGGCTGCGATCATAAATATTCTCTTCATAAACAGCTGTTTTTTAGGTTATAGTGTAAGTCCAGTCCCCCAGCCGCTGCTGGTTTTAGGGCCGTAGAGGACACCGCCAGACTTATCGTAATAGAAATCGTTGATTTTTCCTTGGGAAGGGGCAGGAGCGCCATTTCCTTGGAAGAAGCTGGTGCTTTCTCCAGTATCGCCTTGTTCGCCCTGTCCGCCGGGTTGTCCAGGATCACCTGGTTCGCCCTGGGCACCTTGTTCGCCACGCTCGCCAGCAGCTCCAGGGGTTCCTTGTGGGCCTTTGTCGCCTCGTGTTCCTTTCTGGCCTTGGTCACCCTTAGCGCCTTTGGGACCTGGATCGCCCTGAGCTCCAGGTTCGTTGCCGGAGGTACCCTTAGGCCCCTTCTCACCAGCAGCTCCAGGGTCTCCTTGTGGGCCTTTGTCGCCTGGATCTCCTTGTGGGCCTTTGTCGCCTGGATCTCCTGTTTGGCCTACTCCAGCCCCTGGGACACCCTTAGGCCCCTTAAGGGCTACGAAATTACCTCCCCAGCCTAAGTCACCCTTAGGGCCATAGAGGCGTAGATTTTGTACATCTATATAACGATCCCCTTTTTGGCCTACACTATCGTTAGGAGCACCTTGGCCAGAGAGCAAGGAGCGGCCAGTACCTCTGGGTGCCTCATGGGTCGTTATGGTCTCCTTGGCACACTGGGTCGTACCCAAGGAAAGGGCTAATAAGCCTGCTATATATAAGTTTCTCATGTTTGTTCGTTATTTAAAGATTAATTATTAGCGGGCAATACTACTCTAAAGCCTGCATAGGATAGGTAATAAGTCCAGTAAGCCCAACGAGAATTGTATTGGGAACCTACATTAGGTTGCATTACCAGTCTACGAGTTACGGTGCAATCTGTTTCACTAGTGTTTCCATATTCCACCCATCTATTGTATCCGTATTTACCACCTCCACGGAGTACCTTCTGATCTCCTCTTTCAGGGCCAGTAGGGTTTTCTTGAGCACCTGGGGTATTAGTATAAGAAGCATACCAATCACCTACCCATTCGGCGGCATTTCCACTCATATCATAGAGGCCTAAGCCATTGGGGCGCTTAAGTCCTACAGGCTTAAGTTCAGCTCCTGGTGTAGCTACATCAGCAAGGGTATCGGAGCCGGCGAACTTCTTGCCATCAGGGTTTTTACCCCCACGAGCGGCGTATTCCCATTCGGCCTCGGTCGGAAGACGACCACCTAACCACTCAGCATAGCGCTGTGCCCCACTCCAGCTTACCCATACAGGGTATTTCTCACGACCAGGCTTTACGATGAACTTACGAGAGGCAGGATCCATCACGATATCATCAGTATAAATATGGTATCTGAAATTAGCCTGTTCAAAATTAAATGCATGAGCTCCCTTATCTACAGTTTCGGCTTTTACAGCAGGGTCATCTTTGAGTATGCGGTTGCCATAGGAGTTAAGGAATTTTACATAGTCCTCATTGGTAATCTCATATTTGGTAATACGGAAGTTATTAAGCCTTACCAAGTGGGCAGGTGCTTCATTGGACTGTCCAGTAGCACTTCCCATCTGGAAACGACCACCCTCTACATCTACGATATTTACCTCAGGATAGTCACCTCTTTGGGCATGCTTGTAGTCAGCACGGGTAATGGTGATATTCACCACTGTATGGTTACCAGAGAGATAGTCAGCTACCTTAAGTACAGTAGTCCCTTCTTTCTTTCCTTCTATGGTAATGGTATTGCGAGCCACCCCAGCGGTTACGTTCTCATTGTCTGCTACAATACGGTAGCGACCACTACCGGAGGTAATAGCTATGGTTTTTGTTTCTTCTACCTTGATAGAGAGGGTGTTGGTATCCAGTACGAGGGCAGCTGTAGGATCACCAGCGCTCTCTTCGGTAGGGTTAGAGAGGTCTATATAGGTACTTCCCCAGCCAGCATCGGTTTTAGGGCCATAAAGGCGCTTGCTGCTCTTGTCCAAGAACCAGTCACCTTTCTGTCCGTCGGAGGCGGAAGGAGCACCATTTCCACCAATAAAGAGGTGTCCTTTAGCACCAGCGGCACCTTTTTGACCTGGTTCGCCAAAGTCTCCTTGCTGTCCTTTCTCTCCACGGTCACCCTGTTCGCCCTTTTGGCCAGCGGCTCCAGCATCCCCTTGAGGGCCGGTATCACCTTTTTCGCCTTGGGCTCCTTGTTGTCCTTTCTCTCCTGGGTCACCTTGAGGGCCTTTAGGATTGGTGTTATCTCCAGGTTCGCCCTGTTCACCGCGTTCGCCTTTGTCCCCTTGATCACCTTTTGGACCAGTATCTCCTTTGTCTCCTTTTTCACCAGGGTCACCCTTAGGTCCTTTAGCGCCACCTGAGCCGCTGGCATCGGGGCCTTTCATTCCTTTCAGGTCATAGCCTGCACCCCATCCTGAGGCATTCTTTGCCCCATAGAGCTGGTAGGAGCGTGTATCCAAGTAGAAATCACCTACTTGTCCTAAAGTAGCTGCGGGCACTCCTTCTCCGTAGAGTATGGTGTTCCCATCCACGGAAGTAACTCCGTCGGCAGGAACCGTAACATGTTCCTTGCTACACTGTACTGCGGTGGAAAGCAATGCACAAGCTACCACTGCATAAAGAATTTTCTTTACCATAAAACTTATACTTAATTTAGTTAAAACACAAAAGCTGATTTTTTAGAATCTATAACCTACGCCTACTTGGAAGACTCTATTCTTAAGCGAAGAGACCTTAAAGCTTGCATCGGCAGCATCATTTTCCTTACCCGTGTTGGTAAGTCCGTAGTTGAAGGCAGCATCAAAGAACAGTCCCATAGGTAAGGCATATTCGGCCCCTATGGAGAGTCCTAAGTCTAAAGCATTGTACTCCAATTTCTTCTCCACACCAGCCACTTCGGCCTTGGCAGAGAGGACATAGCCAGCATAGAGACCTCCCTTAGCCGCTAAGCCAGGCAAGAAAGGCGTATTATACTTGGCCAAGATAGGCAAGGTAAGTACCCCAATGTTGGTTTTGGTACTACCACCTACCCCTTGGTCGGAGTAAATCAACCCTGTTTCCAGCTCCACAGGTGCATCAAAGTTGAAATCCGCAATAGCACCTGCATAGAAAGAATACTTAGGTTGCGATTCCGCATCCTGAGGGTTGGGTGTGGTGATGACTGCTTTACGCTCTACGTCGGCCACGTTCAGTCCCGCCTTGACGCCAAAGCGGACTAACTTTTCCTGAGCAGCGACACTCTGTATGCAAAGTGCCAAACCTGCTAATAGAAAAACTTTTTTTATCATAATTGTTAAGTATTAACATTGTACCCTTTGTATCTTTAGGTCCCTTCTCCTTGTAAGAGATAGAAGCACATAGAGAGAAGGAACTAAAGATACAGAAAATAGTTAATGATGATGAGATAGAATCACTTTTCCAATGTGAGAAAAATGCTTATTTTGCTTTGTGTGGAATTTTAATAAAAATATTTTTCTTTTCACTAAAATATCCACATTGCAAATATATAAATAATTCAACTTGCTAGTTATTGATTATTTTAA
>CAJZFM010000090.1 GCA_915070235.1 uncultured Capnocytophaga sp.
ATTGCCGACTTTGAAAACCCTGAAGCTTTGCCTACCATAGCTATTGATGAGCCTACCATGAGTATGCTCTTTACTATCAATGACTCGCCTTTCTTTGGCAAAGATGGAAAATTCGTTACTTCCCGACATATCAAGGAACGTCTCGAACGCGAATTGGAAAAGAACCTTGCCCTACGTGTGGAGCCTACCGATAGTGCGGACAAGTTTATCGTCTATGGTCGTGGGGTGCTACACCTTTCAGTACTTATTGAGACCATGCGTCGTGAAGGCTATGAACTACAAATAGGTCAGCCCCAAGTTATTATCAAAGAAATAGACGGGGTGAAGTGCGAACCCGTAGAGGAACTCACCATAGACCTACCTGAGAATGTCAGTGGAAAGGCAGTGGATTTTGTGACCCTCCGCAAGGGTGAAATGCTCAGTATGGAGCCTAAGGGAGAGCGTATGGTTATCAAGTTCCTTATTCCTTCTCGTGGTATCATTGGCCTTAGAAATCAGATACTTACCGCTACCGCAGGGGAGGCAATTATGCACCACCGTTTCTTGGAATTTCAGCCTTTCAAAGGGGAGATACCAGGACGTATTAACGGATCGCTCATCTCTATGGAACAGGGAACAGCCATTCCTTATTCCTTGGATAAGCTACAGGACAGAGGGCGTTTCTTTATCTTCCCAGGGGAAGACATCTATACAGGGCAGGTAATCGGTGAGAACTCCCGTAGTGGGGATATGGTGGTCAATGTAACCAAGACCAAAAAGCTCACCAACGTACGTGCCGCTGGCTCCGATGAGAAAGTGAAACTGGCGCCACCAATCAAGTTCTCCCTTGAAGAAGCCCTCGAATATATCCAAAAAGACGAATATGTAGAAGTCACTCCTAAGAATATGCGCCTTAGAAAGATCTATTTAGACGAAAATGAGCGCAAACGCCACGAGAAAGAGTTTAAATAGTGACTAATGACCAATGACAAGTGACTAGTGATTAGTGACTAACTACTGACCATATAGATGACTCAAAATTCAGAACTCATAGTTCAAAACTACAATGAAAACAACAGCGCAGCGTTGGTATATAAAATTCCTACAATGGAAGACACAATACCTCACACATAGGCAGTTTATACTGCTGCTTTGTGCATTGGTAGGGGTCGCTACGGGCTTTGCTGCACTGGCGATGCGCTCCTTGACGCACTTTATTGAGGAGGTGCTGGTGGGCAATATTATCCGCTATATCAACTATGGCTTCTATGTGGTTTTCCCAGCGGTGGGTTTTCTCTTAGTCTATTTGGTAAAAAAATATGTAATCCGCAAGGACGTCAGTCATGGGATTCCCTCTATCCTCTATGCAGTAGCCAAGCAAAAGGGGATTATGAAGCGCTTCCAAGCCTATGGGAGCTTGCTTACCGCCCCTATTACCATTGGCTTTGGGGGCTCGGTAGGGCTTGAGGGGCCTATGGTGGTTACAGGAGCAGGTATCAGCTCGCAGATAGCCCGCTTGTTCCATATCAACCAGTCCGACCGAATGCTCCTTTTGGCCTGTGCTTGTGCGGCAGCTTTGGCAGCAATCTTTAAGGTACCGCTGGCAGGTATTCTTTTCGCTATAGAGGTTTTTGGCTTAGACCTGACGCTCTGGTCGCTATTGCCACTTTTTGTAGCCTCTCTTTCGGGGGTGCTGACCTCTTATCTGTTCTTTGGCAATGCGGCACTACTGCCCATTCAGGTCAGTGGTAGCTTCTTGATGCGCAACATTCCTTTTTACCTACTCTTAGGGGTAGTAGGCGGCTTCATGTCGGCTTACTTTACCTTTGTCTATGAGTGGGTGAATCGTTTCTTTGCACGCTTCTCCTCGCCCTATGTGCGCTTGCTTATAGGAGGGGCGGTATTGGGCTTATTGGTTTTTCTTATGCCACCACTCTATGGGGAAGGGCATGAGGTGATTAACCACCTCAAGGAAGGCCACCCAGAACTCTCCTTAGGGGACAATATCTTTGGTTGGGACTTACATAACCCTTGGGTTATTATCCTACTTTTGGCAGGCTTGGCTTTCTCTAAAGTAGTGGCTACCTCGGTAACTTTTGGAGCAGGAGGTGTAGGGGGTATCTTCTCGCCAATGCTCTTTATGGGCGGGGTGATGGGCAATTGCTTTGCTCGTATTATCAACCAGATAGAGTGGTTGCCACATAAGCTGCCCTTGGCCAACTTTACCCTTATCGGAATGACCGCCCTGATGACTGGGGTACTTCATGCCCCACTGACGGCTATTTTCCTTATAGCAGAGGTAACAGGTGGTTATGCTCTTTTTGTCCCAGCAATGGTCACAGCGGTTATTTCCTTTTCTATAGCTAAGTATTTCAACAAATACTCTATCTATACCATGGAGCTGGGGCGCAAGGGTGAGCTCGTTAATCAGGATAAAGACCAAGCCATTCTCACCCTTATGGATATGGGGCAGGTGATAGAGACCAATTTTGTCCCTGTCTATACCGATATGAACCTAAAGGGGGTGGTCTATGAGGCAGTCAGAGAGTCTTCTCGCAATATCTTTCCTGTCTTGGACAGAGAGAAAGGTAGCTTGGAGGGGGTTATTCTCTTGGACGACATTCGCCACCTGATATTTGAAAAAGAACTCTATGAGAAAGTCTCCGTCTTGGAGATGATGCAACCACCCCCAGCCCTAATACACATGGGGGAGGATAACATGAACCAAGTCATGGATAAGTTCCAGAGTACAGGCGCTTGGAACCTGCCTGTGATCAAGGACGGGAAATATATGGGTTTTATCTCCAAATCCAAACTCCTAACGGTATATAGGAGAAAACTGATTTACTTTAGTAATAATAGGTAGTGATTAATGATTAATGCCAACAATGATTAATGCCAGTAATCATTAACCATTAATCATTGACCATTAACCGTTAATCATTAATATTATGGTCGCTATACAAGGGACAGAAGGCTCGTTTCATTATCAAGCCGCTCAGGACTACTTCGGTAGTGGGATAGACATCTTGGAGTGCCGCTCTTTTGATGCGGTGGTTAAGGCGCTGCTTTCGGGTCAGGCACAGACAGGAGTCATGGCTATAGAGAACAGTATCGCAGGGGCTATATTGCCTAACTATGCCCTAATTGACCATAACAACCTGTACATAGCAGGGGAGTACTATATGAATATTCAGCACCACCTGATGGCGCTCCCTGGGCAAACCCTTTCCAATATTACCGAGGTGCATTCCCACTATATGGCGCTGTTGCAGTGCAAAGATTTCTTTGAGGACTATCCTCAGATGAAATTGGTAGAAGCTACCAACACCGCCCAAGCGGCTAAGGAAATACGCCAAGGACAACTCAAGGGGATAGCAGCAATAGCCTCCACTTCGGCAGCGGCGCTCTATGGCTTAGAGATTTTGGCCGAGGGCATACAGACTATCAAGCAGAATGCTACCCGCTTTGTAGTGCTCACCACCAAAGACCCTTATACCTGTAAGGAAGGTATCAACAAGGTAACCCTCAAGTTCCAACTCTATGACCAAAGCGGGAGCTTGGCCACGGTGCTGAACGTGCTGAGAGACTACCAGATTAATATGACCAAGATCCAATCCCTCCCAGTGATTGACACACCGTGGAAATATGCTTTCTTTGTAGAGGGTACCTTTCCCAATTACCAACAATATAAGGAAGCCCTCCGCCTACTTGAGGTTATGAGCGAAGACCTGAAGGTGCTGGGGGAATACCAAAATAATTACAAATGACCAATTACAAATGACTAACGACTAATGACAAATGACAAATGACAAGTTATCACTAACCACTAACAACTGAGACTATGATGATATTTACAGAAACGTATAAAGTACGTAGCACCCAAGTGAATTTGAACAACCAATTAGGCCTCTATGGCGTATTGGGTATGTTGCAAGATATAGCCGCAGAGCATGCGGCTTCCTTAGGCTTTGGCTATAAGGACTTAGTAAAACAAGGCTTTTTCTGGGCACTGATCCAGCAGAAACTCAAGATATATCAGTGGCCACAGTGGAACGAGCGGGTAACCATTCACACTTGGTCATTGCCTGTTCAGGGTGTGCATGCCTTCCGCCAGTTTGAACTCTATGTGGGTAACCACAAGATAGGGGAGAGTACCTCCACTTGGATTACCATGGATATTGCCTCCCGCCGTCCTATTGATATGACTGACCGCCAAGCGCTTTTTCACCCCCGTCGCGAAGGAGGGCTTGATATACAAACCGAGCGCGTATTGCTACCAGAAGAGATGATCCATGTGGCCGACTTCAAGGTGAAAATTAGCGACTTAGATGTCAATTCCCATGTCAATAACGTGAAATATACCCAGTGGGCTTTGGATATGATGCGAGAACGAGACCATCGTGAGTGGGTGATTCAGGAATACGATATTAACTTTCTCTCCGAGACCTTCCTTGGTGATAACATGCAAGGCTACAAAAGCCGTGGTCGCTATCTCAACCCAGAAAAGACCCTTGTGGAGACCTATCTCTATGCTCAAAAAGAAGGAGGTACCAAGCCTGCATTTATTGCCAAGTGGCGCGCCATAAAAGTAAAAAACGAATAGTGAAAAATCAGCAGTTATGGAGTACTGTCAGTTATACAATCAGTTAAAAGAGGCCTTTGACAAGGGAGAGGAAGTGGAGTTGCCCGACTTGGATATCCGTATCTCTCATGTGCCGTTCTTTTCGGAAGGAGCTAAGTACTACTTACCTGGGAGTGAGCACCTATCTTGTCAGGAACACAACCTTTCTTTTACCCCGCAGAGCACCCGTACTCAGGACGATTTGGATTGGGTGGATTATGAGGTGTCGTGTAATATTCATTTTCACTATCATATCCTTCAACCTATAGGAAAAGAAAAGGCTGATGGGGTAATTGTCTTTTTCCATGGTCTTAACGAAAAGAAATGGGACAAATACCTGCCTTGGGCTTACAAAATTGCACAACAAACGGGTAAGACCGCCATACTCTTTCCTATCGCCTTTCATATGGATAGAGCTCCAGCGCGATGGAGTTCGCGACAGGAGATGTATGCCATTGCCCAAAAACGACAAGAGCAATACCCTGACAACAGTGAGACCTCCTATGTGAATGCCGCTACCAGTACCCGATTGGAGGCTTTTCCCCAGCGATTGTTCTGGTCGGGCTTACAGACCTATAACGATATTGTACAGCTACTGACCGACCTGAAAGCAGGTCAGCTCCCCTCCATAGCCCCTACAGCAAGTATAGACCTCTTTGGCTATTCCATAGGTTCGTTTCTTTCTACGATACTGATGATGGCCAATCCTAAGGGCTATTTCACCAATGCCAAGCTCTTTTGCTTCTGTGGGGGAATGACCACTGACCGTATGTTTCCTATCTCCAAGTATATCATGGACGGGAGAGCGGCTATTACCATGCAAAAAGTCTTCGCTGAGCTATTGAGTACCAACTTCAAGACCGACCCACGACTAAGACACTATCAGGATAGTAACCAGCACTTTGAGGAAGGTTGGTTTAAGACCATGCTTCGCTACAATTACTACCAGAAGGAAAGAGAAAAGCGCTTTTCCCAACTGGAGAAACAGATCAAGGCCTTGGTCTTAGAAAAAGACGAAGTAGCCCCGCCTATTGAGGCACTTAATACCCTTAAGGGTGGTTATCGCACGATCAACATAGAGGTACAGATAGAAGATTTCCCCTATCCCTATACCCACATGAATCCTTTTACGCTGAACACTAAGAATGCAGCCCAAGTAACAGAGGCCTTCGAATGCTTGGTGAAATCAGCGGTAAACTTTTTTAATTAAAGAAATGTACGACGTTATAGTAGTTGGTGCAGGACATGCAGGCTGTGAAGCTGCTGCTGCTGCCGCCAATACAGGGGCTAAGACCCTACTTATTACCATGCAACTACAGAACATGGCACAGATGTCCTGTAATCCCGCAGTAGGAGGCATTGCCAAGGGACAGATTGTCCGCGAGATCGATGCACTGGGGGGCTATATGGGCATTATTACTGACCAGACAGCCATTCAGTTCAAGATGCTCAACAAGTCCAAAGGCCCTGCCATGTGGAGTCCACGTGCCCAGAGCGACCGTATGCGCTTCTCGGAAGCATGGCGCTTGCAGCTGGAGAAGCTCCCTAATCTTGATTTTTTTCAAGAAATGGTTACCGAGGTACTCATAGAAGGCGACAAGGCCGTTGGGGTTAAAACCTCCCTTGGAAGCGAAATACGAGCCAAGAGTGTGGTACTCACCAACGGGACTTTCCTCAATGGGGTATTGCATATTGGTCTGAAGACCCTCGGAGGAGGTAGGGCAGGGGAGAAGGCAGCCACGGGCATCACCGAGTGCTTGGTAGCCCATGGTTTTGAGGCAGGCCGTATGAAAACAGGGACACCTCCCCGTGTAGATGGTCGCTCTTTGGACTATTCCAAGATGACTCCCCAGCCAGGAGACGAAAATCCAGAGAAATTCTCTTACCTGCCACTAACGAAGCCTCTTGCACATCAGCGGGATTGTTATATGACCTATACCAGCGAGCAGGTACATGATATATTGCGTACAGGCTTTGACCGCTCCCCTATGTTTACCGGCCGTATCCAGGGAGTGGGGCCACGCTATTGTCCTTCTATTGAGGATAAGATCAACCGCTTTGCCGATAAGGATCGCCATCAGCTCTTTGTAGAACCCGAAGGCTGGCATACGGTAGAGATGTATGTCAATGGGTTCTCCACTTCTCTCCCTGAAGAGGTACAGTATGAGGCCTTGCGCAATGTGGCAGGCTTCGAGCAAGTGAAGTTTCTCCGTCCTGGTTACGCTATAGAATACGATTATTTTCCGCCAACACAACTCAAAGCAACCTTGGAGACTAAGCTGGTAGAAAATCTCTTTTTTGCCGGTCAAATCAATGGGACGACAGGTTACGAAGAAGCAGGCGCGCAAGGGCTTATCGCAGGGATCAATGCCTCCCGTAAGGTACAAGAGCAATCGCCCTTTGTGCTTAAGCGCAACGAGGCTTATATAGGGGTACTGATAGATGACCTTATCACCAAGGGTACCGAAGAGCCTTACCGCATGTTCACCTCCCGCGCTGAATACCGCACGCTGCTCAGGCAGGACAATGCCGATGCACGCCTAACCCCTATGGGCTATGCCTTGGGATTGGCCACAGAAGAGCGTATGCGTCTGCTGGAAGAGAAAGAGGCCAAAACAGCCGCTTTTGTCCAGTTCTTCAAAGAGACGAGTATTACCCCCGAAGAGGCTAATCCGCTTTTGGCCAAGTATGACTCTTCCCCTATGAAGCAGGGTGATAAGATGGCTAAGGTGCTGGCACGTCCCAATATCACAGTGGCTGACTTTATGGAACTTCCTCAAGTAAAGGAGTTTGCCGATGCACAACAGCTTAGCAAGGAAGTACTTGAGAACACAGAAATAGAGATCAAGTATGCGGGCTATATAGAGAAAGAAAAGAACAATGCTGATAAACTCAATCGCTTGGAGGATATTCGCATACCTGAAAGCTTTAATTATGACAAACTTACTTCCCTCTCCTTTGAGTCGCGGGAAAAGCTCAAGAAAATACGCCCAACGACCCTCTCCCAAGCCTCTCGTATCAGTGGCGTTTCGCCAGCGGATATAAGCATATTGCTGGTGTATATGGGGAGGTAGTGATTAGTGACGAATGACAAGTGACAAGTGAAGTGTGAAAAGTATCACTCTTCACTTTTTATTTTTCTACTGCTGGCAATAGTATGTCCCTCGTGCCTTATCGCTCCCTAATTCATGGCCTAAAAGTAGCGCCTTCTCAGTTGGTTATAGAGCTACAAGCTCTTAGTATGATAGGCACGAGTTACAAACTCGCGCCAGCGGGGGAAAAGAAGCGTGGAAAACTAATGCTATCGCCCTCTTTGGTGAGTAGTCCTATACTCTCTTCAT
>CAJZFM010000091.1 GCA_915070235.1 uncultured Capnocytophaga sp.
CTGGGTAGTTCGCGTAAGAATATATAGGCTTTCCTATCATAGTCTATCTGGTAGAAAATATGTTGTAACCCATTGGTTACCATAAGGTTTTCAGCCTTTAGGGTGAGATTATAGCGGGCTATTTGGTCAAAGACCTCCTGAGTGAGTCCCACCTGTGGGGCTTTGCACTCCACTACCAAGAAAATACTCCCATCGGGACGGTAGATAACAATATCATAGCGCTTAGTTAAGTGATTGACTTGTATGCGCTTTTCCACATTCATAAGTGATTGTGGGTAGCCCCTATCCTGTAAGAGAAAGCGTACCACATGTTGCCGTACCCATTCTTCAGGAGTAAGCACCACAAATTTTTTTCGGATTATATCAAAAATATATCGTTTATTTTCATTACTTTTGAACCGAAATTCATATGTAGGGAAATTCAATGTTTGCATGGGTGCAAATATACAAAAAGAAAATTAGAAACGCATAGCATGAACGAAGTAGAAAAAATCTTAGCTGAGTTAAAAAAACAAAATTATAGTCCCATCTACTATCTATGTGGGGAAGAACCTTATTTTATTGACGTAATCAGTAACTATATAGAACAACATGTACTCCGTGATGATGAAAAGGCTTTCAACCAGCAAGTGGTCTATGGCAAAGACATCACCATAGATGCCCTTATTCACTATGCCCGTGAGTACCCCATGATGGCCGAGCGCCGAGTGATCATTGTCAAAGAAGCTCAAGAGCTTAGCCGCTCCATAGGTCAGCTACTCCCCTATGTGGAAAAACCGTCTCCAACTACTATTTTGGTACTTTGTTATAAATATGGTAAGATAGATGGAAAAACCAAACTTGCCAAGGAACTCAAGAAATACACCACTCTTGAGAGTAAAAAACTCTATGAGAATGATACCGTTAAGTGGATAAATAGCTTTTTGAAAGAAAGCGGATATAGCATCAACCAAGTGGCTTGTCAGTTATTAGTAAGTTTCTTGGGTACTGATCTGAGTCGTATTGCCAACGAACTGAACAAACTCAAGATTATCCTCAAGCCAGGCACCGAAATCACCCCTACCCATATAGAGGAAAATATAGGTATCAGTAAGGATTTCAATGTGTTCGAATTGCAGAATGCTCTTGGTAGGAAAGACCTTCCTAAGGCTATGCAGATCATCAAGTACTTCAATGAAAACCAAAAGGATAACCCCATACCCATGATTACAGAGAACCTGTATCGCTATTTTAAGAGCCTTTTCATCTTCTCCAGTCTTACAGGCCGTACTGATGCTGAGTTAGCTAAAGAAATGGGTGTAAATCCTTATTTCCTAAAGGATTACCGACAAGCCGCCTCCCTCTACCCATTGAAGAAAATCAGCTTTTGTATGGAGATTATCAAACAAGCTGACCTCAAGAGCAAAGGGGTTGAAAGTGGGTCTATCTCTTACTATGATATACTGAAAGAAACAATTATTTCAGTGATTAGTGATTAGTGAACAGTGGTTAGTGGTTAGTGAACAGTGGTTAGTGGTTAGTTTCTAGAGACTAACAACTGACAACTAACCACTGACAACTAACCACTGACAACTTACTACTGACCTCTAAGTTGGTTAAACGCTTGTACTACCTCACTATGAGAGACCGTTTTATCCTTGAAATAGTCCATCAGTTGTTGTTTTTCCTCTAAGGTAGCCCCTAATTGGTTTAGTATATTGACTAAGTGCATTTTCATATGCCCCTTTTGGATACCATGGGTTACCAAGGAACTCACTGCGGCAAAGTTCTGTGCCAATCCTACGCAGGCGATAATCTTCATCAGGGCTTCTGCAGAAGGGTTTTCAAGTATCTTTAGAGCTGTTCTTACCATAGGGTGTAGTTTGGTAAGTCCCCCTACAGTACCTATAGCCAAAGGTATCTCAATACTATAATGGAAGATACCGTCTGTGAGGGAGGCTTGGGTTAGACTCTTATACCTGCCCTCCTTGGCGGCATAGGCATGAGCGGCTGCCTCCACGGCACGAAAGTCATTTCCTGTGGCAATAACCACGGCATCTATACCATTCATAACCCCTTTGTTATGAGTTACCGCACGATATACATCGGCATTGGCTACTGCGATGGCACGGACAAAGTCAATGGCAAACTCCTCCCCTGTAATGTCATTATAGGACATTTGGCTAGTAGGTGCAGAGACCTCAGCCCTTACTAAGCACTGAGGAGTATAATTGGAGAGAATACTCATGAGTACTTCCAGATTTCCATGGGTGATATGTGTGAGAGCTTCGCGCTCAATGGTTTGGGTCATCTGCTCCAAACATGAATTGATAAAGTTAGCCCCCATGGCATCTCCTGTAAGGAAAGTAACAAATACCTGATAATAATGCTCCAAGGAATCCGTCATATCCTTGAGCATAATGGAAGAGATTCCTCCTCCCCTTTTGCGCATGTTTTCAGTAAGTGCACTTGTGTCTTCGTATAAAAGCGCGTCTATTTGATTAAAGAATTGGAAGAGTTCTTGTTTGTTTCCGTCAAAGAACAGATGAATATGGCCTACCTTTTCGATGCTACGTACCTGACAGTGGAAACCTCCATGTTCAGACCAGAATTTGGCCGCTTTGCTTACGGCAGCCACCACTGAACTTTCCTCTACCACCATAGGCACTGTATAGTTGCGACCATCAATTAAGAAATTAGGCGCTACGGCAAAGGGTAGAACATAGTTACCTATAGCATTTTCTATAAAATCATCATGTAACTTTTGCAAGTTACTATCAGCCAAATCATAAGTTGCAAAAACCTCCTTAGCAGAAGGCTCCTTGTCAAGATAGGTTTGGCATATCCATTGACGTTTTTCCTCTTTAGTGAGTTTAGAAAAACCTTTAACCATGTTAGTATTCATATATCTAAACTGTAAATCTTATTCTGTATAAAAGTGTATCATTCTCTCAATAGCACGGGTACATACAGGGCAGAAATCATTACTATCAATAGAATTCATTCTGCAATCCTGCATAGGGCTATACATACCTTTAGATAGATAGCCGCCCCCCTCGAAGGCTCCCACTTTCTGTTGGTACTTGGCTATACGTGGTGTAGGAATAGGGGTGTGTTTCTGTACCATATCCTTCCACTTAGTACCAAAATCCACCAAAGAGGTAATATTGGGTTCCCAAGGCTCTATTTTAAGGTTGTAGCGGCTTCCCATTCCCTCTTCGTAACTGTACTCATCGGCAAGGCCTACAAAACCATGGCCAAACTCATGTACAAAGGTTTTTTCAGCTAAAGAATTATCCGACACATTGAGATTTAACAGATTATAAAAAGCACCACCCCCATATTCTTTGGTATTGACCACCACAAAGAGTTGATCATAAGGCACAGCCGCTGCTACATCAGCCACTTTAAAGAAAGAGGGACAAGTGAGGTATCTGTCCATGCCAAAGGAATAAAAATGGCTATCAAACAAGGTATTCTTATAGGCCAATACGCCAGCCAAGTCGGTACCACTCTCTTGAGAAGGAGCCAATACCGCACAGATATTGAAATCCGCTTTGTGTTTGCTATAAGGGGCTATAGAGAACAAATAATCAAATAAGCGCTGGGTATCAGCAACAAACTTGTCCATTTCCTCTTGTGTATATCCTTCAGGAAGTACTACTATATCCACTTTACGCTCTGGCGCTCCATTGCTGAGCAATTGTTTTACAGGAAACTTCAGTGGGGTATCTTTGACAATCCTATAATCGGTAGGGTCTATGGAAGTAGAGAAAAGAGTTGCGAAATTTCCATCGGTTTTCCTATGGTCAAAATTCACCTTAACCTGTGTCTTAGGATAAGGTACTTGGAGAGGAATCTCGAAGAACTCCGTTTTAGCTTCATCGGTTTCTAAGCTTTGCCATTCTTCCAAGAGTGTAATGAATCCCTTGGAATACAACACCTTACTCGATGCTGGCTCTAATACTTGTATGCGGTATTCCCCCTGATTGGGGTGTATCAAGTTCGTATGAGAACCTCCGAAAAGCGGTTCCTGCTTGAGTCCTTTGAGAGCTACCTGAGTGGTGCGCTTAGTCCCAAAGAGGAAAAAATCCAGTCGCAATGCCTCCTTGGTGAAATAAGTATCATAGGACTGAGCCACCGCTATTTGTAAGTATAAAAACGAAATAAAAAATAATATGTTTCTCATATATAACTCATTTGTCAAGACATAATCTATTGCTCATTTGTTAAGATGCAATAAGATAGCATCTCTATTCTATATTGTATTGTTTTATTTTCCGATAAAGCGTTCGCTCGGAGATCCCCAGTTCCTTAGCTGCTTCTTTTCTCTTACCCCTATGTCGTTCCAAGGATTTTTGTATCAGCTCCACCTCCTTGTCTTGCAAGGAAATAGGCTCTTCCTCCTGAATTTCCTCTGCGAAATCATAGTTACCATGCTTTCCCACATGCGAAGGCACTTTGTCATGGGAGAGAAGCATCATAGCAGGTTCATTCATATCAGTAGGATAGGCCACCTCAGAACCATAGATCTTATGAATGAGCGTTTGGTTTTCCTCCTGTACTTTGGGCGTATTCCCCTCCTGTATAAGCTTGAATGTAAGCTGTTTGAGATCATTGAGGTCATTACGCATATCAAAAAGTACCTTGTAAAGGATTTCTCTCTCGGAAGCAAAATCGCCTTCCGTCTTGCTCTGAGAGACCGTAGCAGGCAAGTGACTTACCTTATCCTCAGGAAGATAAGAGAGCAGTGTTTCGGCAGAGATTTCCCTTTTCTGTTCCACTACAGATATTTGTTCGGCTATGTTTCTCAACTGTCTTATATTACCAGGCCAACGGTAGCGCAAGAGTTCCTTGACCGCCTCTGGAGAAAGTTGGACAGTAGGCATACGATATTTTTGAGCAAAATCTGAGGCAAATTTTCTAAATAGCAGATGGATATCCTCCTTGCGTTCTCTAAGAGGCGGGAGGAAGATCTCCACTGTATTGAGCCTATAGTACAAGTCCTCACGGAAGCGCCCCTTCTTGAGAGCCTCCTGCATCTTTACATTGGTAGCTGCCACAATACGCACATCAGTTTTGCGAGGAGTGGAGTCCCCTACGCGGATAAACTCCCCATTTTCCAAGACCCTCAAGAGGCGTACCTGTGCCGAAAGTGGCAATTCGCCCACCTCATCAAGGAAGATTGTACCCCCATTGGCCTCCTCAAAGTAGCCTTTCTTATCCTCCTTGCCAGAGTGTGTGAAGCTACCTGCCTTAAAACCAAATAGTTCCGAGTCAATGGTACCTTCGGGAATAGCCCCACAGTTAATAGCTATATATTTTGCATGCTTACGAGCTGAAAGCGTGTGAATAATCCGAGCAAAAGCCTCCTTACCCACGCCACTTTCCCCTGTGATAAGCACAGAGACATCGGTAGGGGCGATACGAACGGCTTTTTCTATGGCCAGATTCAGCTTGGAATCGTTGCCAATAATACCAAAACGTTGTTTTACAGATTGAATATCCATGTTATGGAGTACCTTTAGTTTAAGATATGAAAAACTCTGCAAATGTACAAAATTAATTTACAATATACAATTTAAGTAAGATATTTACGCGATTTAAGCGATATTTTTAGTACCTTTGCACTCATCAAAGCATACAACCATGATACAATCCATGACAGGCTTTGGCAAGAGCCTATTGCAACTTGCTGATAAGAAAATCATTATAGAGATAAAGTCCCTCAATAGCAAGGCCATAGACCTCAACACCCGTATTGCACAAGCCTATAAGGAAAAAGAATTAACTCTTAGGAAACTCATTTCCGACACCTTGGAGCGCGGAAAGATTGATTTTACCCTTACGGTAGAAAATACCTCTGCCTCAAGTACTTCCACGCTCAATGAACCCGTTGTTCGCGGCTATATAGAGCAGATGCGAACCATTTCGCCTAATGGGCCTGATGTAGAATTTCTCAAGATGGCCGTACGCATGCCCGATGCGCTGACTACGCCTGTGGAAGAAGTAGATGAGCAGGAGTTTGCCCAAATAGAAGAGCAGTTAGTCTTAGCCCTCAAGCAATTACAAGCGTTTCGCAGTAGTGAGGGCGCTATTTTACAGAAAGATTTTGAGCTACGTATCAGGAACATACAACAACTCCTAACCCAAGTAGAAGCACTTGACACTGAGCGACTTGCCGCCATCCGTAGTCGTATGGAGCGCGCTGTGGAAGAAATTAGAGACCGAGTAGATGAGAATCGTTTCGAGCAAGAGCTTATCTTTTATCTTGAGAAATTGGATATCACCGAGGAGAAAGTACGGCTTGCCAATCACCTAAATTACTTTCTTATCACACTGGAAGAACCCCAGTCCAATGGGCGCAAATTGGGCTTTATCGCTCAGGAGATAGGGCGCGAGATCAACACCTTAGGTTCCAAAGCCAACCACGCTCAAATGCAACAAATCGTGGTGCTAATGAAAAATGAATTGGAGAAGATAAAGGAGCAGGTGCTCAACATTCTTTGATAGTGAAAAGTGAAAAGTGAAAAGTGAAAAGTGAAAAGTAACTCAGACAATTCATCACTTTTCACTTTTCGTTCTTCACTAAAAGATGTCTCCTTCTTTGAGTTTTTCGGTGTTTTCGGCCAGTTGGAGTTCGTCAATCAGGCGCTGGATGTCTCCATTCATAATATTGCCTAAATCGTAGAGGGTCAGCCCGATACGGTGATCTGTTACACGTCCTTGTGGATAGTTATAAGTACGTATCTTGGCACTTCTGTCACCACTGGATACCATACTTTTACGACGAGCAGAGTCGGCCTCCATTTTCTTAGCCAATTCCATTTCGTAAAGACGAGAGCGGAGCACCTTTAAAGCCTTATCCAAATTCTTATGTTGGGATTTCTCATCTTGGCAACGTACCTCTATCCCTGTGGGAATGTGCTGTAGCTGAATAGCCGAGTAAGTTGTATTAACCGACTGACCACCTGGCCCTGTGGAAGTAGTACGAATGATCTTGACATCTTCCATATTGAGTTCCACATCAAACTCTTCCGCTTCGGGGAGCACCATTACGGTAGCGGCAGAAGTATGTACACGCCCCTGTGTCTCGGTCTGTGGCACACGCTGTACACGATGTACGCCCGCTTCAAACTTGAGCGTACCATATACATCTTCCCCATTGATTTCCAAGATAATCTCCTTGAACCCACCAGAGGTACCCTCGTTCATATCCATCACAGAGACACTCCAGCCCCTGTCCTGGCAGTACTTATTATACATACGATAGAGATCTCCTGCAAAGATAGAAGCCTCATCCCCTCCTGTACCCGCACGGATTTCCATAACTGCATTTTTGCTGTCTTCGGGATCCTTAGGAATGAGTAAGAACTTGATTTCTTCCTCCAGCTGAGGGAGTCTTTCCTTAGCTTCTTCCAACTGAAGACGAGCCATTTCGGTCATTTCCTCATCGCTTCCATCCTTGATAATCTCCTCGGCCTCAGCGATATTGGCTGTTACAATTATATATTCTTGGCGCTTGTCCATGAGCTGTTTCAGTTCCTTGTATTCCTTGGTAAGCTGCACATAACGCTTTTGGTCGGCTATAATATTTGGCTGTATAATAAGGTCAGAAACCTCATCAAATCGTTGCTTTACAATATCTAATCTCGCTAACATATCATTTCTTTTTGCGGGTGCAAAAATACAAAAAAGTTTTTAGTTTTCAGTAGTTAGTTTTTAGTTCTGATCATTTTTTTGTACAACTAAAAACGCTCTTTCAATCTTGTGCTCAATTTATTAAGAAACCTATCTAAAAAGCTGAAATTCAGATCTTATGCTTAAATTTTCTGCTGTTAGAGCTAAACTAAGCGCCTCTAAATCAAATATTTTTAGGTTCTTTCTTTGGTAGGATTGAGATTTATTTCCAAAGAG
>CAJZFM010000092.1 GCA_915070235.1 uncultured Capnocytophaga sp.
GTTTATATGATACGAAAATCAAGGAGGTAGGTTATGAAAAACTATGTGTTATTTCTCATAAGTGTGTTATCTTCTTCGTGTTTGGTTTCACGAATGGCAAGTCCGACCATAGTAGGGAGGGTATTGGATTACTATGACAATCCTATTGCACAATGTCAGGTAGGGGAGGTACAGACGGATGAACAGGGGTATTTTACAATTCCAGAGAAGAGATACCACGAATTTACCTTTATAGGGAATGAGGCACCTGCTGTCCATATACATTTGGAAGTCAAAAAAGAAGGATATGAGCCTGATGCTATTGTTATGGGAAATCCTTTCGGAGGTGCCGCTCCTGAGGGCACCGTTTGGGATGTGCATGATATTTACCTAAAGGGAATAGACCAGAAGATAACCATGGAAAGGGTGCTAGAGAATGTAGAAAGAGAAGTGGTCTATACAGAGGATGGCCTACTTGTAGGCTTTCCCAATATAGAAAAAGAAGAAATTCCCCCAACTCTCAAGATGCGCAACAGACAAGCACTATTTGATAGTATAAAAAAGGCAGCAAATCCTCAAAAATATACACATTCTCCTATGAATAATATGCGTTTCAAGCATGAGGATATCTATTTTACAGAATATTTAGATGAGCAAATGACCAAAGACACGACCTACAGAGGAGAATATCTGCTTTTTTTGGACAGTCTCCTAATAATAGAGACAAAGCACCCTCGGATAAAGGGAATGTATTATACAGAGGATTTTGACAAATACTTTTTTAAACTCAGAAAAATAGACTAATCACCAATCACTAAACTAATAATAAAAATATAAAAAAATGAATTTACTAAAAGGAAAAACCGCGATTGTTACCGGAGGTAGCCGCGGTATAGGGGCAGGTATAGTAAAGACTTTTGTAGAGCAAGGTGCCAATGTGGCCTTTACTTTCAGTGGAACCCTCTCCCCAGAAGCTGAAGCGGAAGTAAAAAATCTTAATGGCAAAGGGGTTAAAGTCATTGCTTATAAGAGTGATGCGTCTGATTTCGGAGCTTGTGAGCAGTTGGTTACTAAAGTTTTGGAGGACTTCGGCGGAATTGATATATTGGTCAATAACGCAGGAATTACCAAGGATAACCTACTGATGCGTATGAGCGAAGAGGACTTTGACAAGGTCATTGCCGTGAATCTCAAGTCTATTTTCAATATGACCAAGGCCGTACAAAAGGTATTCCTCAAGCAGCGCTCAGGTAATATTATCAATATGAGTAGTGTGGTAGGGGTACAGGGCAATGCGGGTCAGGCCAACTATGCCGCTTCCAAGGCGGGAATCTTAGGCTTTACCAAGTCTGTAGCCTTAGAGTTAGGTTCTCGTAATATCCGTTGCAATGCCATTGCCCCTGGTTTTATAGAGACCGAAATGACCGCCAAGCTCTCCCCTGAGGTGGTACAAGGCTGGCGCGATGCGATCCCTCTTAAGCGAGGAGGAACCCCTGAGGATATCGCCAATGCTTGTGTGTTCTTGGCCTCCGATATGAGTTCTTATATCACAGGGCAGGTGCTCCGTATAGATGGAGGTATGATCACCGCCTAAGAAATAAAAACATTTGCAGTTATAAATGGCTAAGTAACTGCAAATGTTTTTTAACTAATATTGTTAATAACTTTGTTTTGTCAATCGCAAAAATAGCCGTACTTTTACCCTCTGAAAAAAGAACAAGATATTATGGGCAAAATCATAGCTGTAGCCAACCAAAAAGGAGGAGTCGGAAAGACTACCTCTTCTATTAATTTAGCGGCTGCTTTAGGGGTTTTGGAAAAAAAGGTACTCCTGATAGATGCCGACCCTCAGGCCAATGCTACCTCTGGCCTCGGAATAGAGGTGGAAGGTGTAGAGCGTGGTACCTACGAGGTCTTGGAACATTCCGTGGAGGCCGAAGCAACCATCGTCCCTACCAACTCTCCTAACTTAGACCTGATCGCCGCACATATTGATCTGGTGGCTATCGAGATAGAATTGGTGGATAAGCCACGCCGCGAGTATATGCTCAAAGAGGCTTTGGCTCCAATCAAGGACAGATATGACTATATCATTATAGACTGTGCTCCCTCTCTGGGACTACTCACCCTCAATGCACTTACTGCTGCCGACTCGGTGATTATCCCTATCCAATGTGAGTATTTCGCCCTCGAAGGATTGGGCAAGCTCCTCAATACCATCAAAAGCGTACAGAAAATCCATAACCCTGCCTTGGATATAGAAGGACTACTGCTGACTATGTACGATGCACGCCTGAGACTCTCCAACCAAGTAGTGGAAGAGGTGCAGAAACATTTCAGCGAGATGGTTTTTGAAACTATTATCCAGCGAAATATCCGCCTTAGTGAGGCTCCCAGCTTTGGGGAAACTATCATTAGTTATGATGCAGCCAGCAAGGGCGCGGCCAACTATATCAGCTTAGCAGAAGAAATTATTAAAAAGAATACGAAGGCATAGCATGGGAAAGTTAAACAAAGGACAACGATTGGGGCGCGGCTTAGGGGCCTTGCTCCCATCTGAGGATATACAATCGGCTTCCGATACCAATGCAGATAAGCTCATCGGTAATGTACTGGAACTACCCTTAGACCAGATTACCGAAAACCCTTATCAGCCACGTACCGTCTTTAGCGAGGAAGCCCTTAGCGAATTGGCGGCTTCTATCAAGGAATTAGGGGTTATCCAGCCTATTACGGTTAGGAAAATAGGTACTCAAAAGTACGAACTCATCTCTGGAGAACGCCGCTGGAGAGCAGCCAAAATGGCGGGACTTACTTCTATCCCTGCCTTTATACGTATTGCCAATGACGAGGAATCGCTCATGATGGCTCTGGTGGAGAATATCCAGCGACAGGACTTAGACCCCATTGAGGTGGCACTAAGCTACAATCGTATGATCGAGGAGCTGAACCTTACCCAAGAGCAAATGAGCGAAAAGGTGGGCAAGAAACGCTCTACTATTACCAACTATCTGCGCCTTCTGAAGCTGGACCCTATTATACAAACGGGGATTCGTGACGGATTTATCTCCATGGGGCACGGACGCGCACTGATTAATATTGAGGATAAGGAGCAACAGTTGGAGCTTTATAACCGTATCGTTGCCCAAGACCTTTCCGTACGCGATACCGAGCAGGCTGTACAACAGCTCAAGAACCCACAAAAGGTGGCTGTAATCTCTCCCAAACAGGAGCCTAAGAGCAAGGAAACATCTGCTCCACTGCCGTCTTTCATTGCTGAGCGCCTTGAAGGATTACGCCAACGTTTCGGTAAGCACTTTGCAGTGAAAATAGATAAGTCGGGCAAGGGAAAGATAGAAATTCCTTTCCAAACAGAAGAGGAATTAGAACGTATACAAAAAATTCTACACGGTGAGGCTTAGCTTTTACATACTGATAACGATACTCTTGGCCTCTAGGGCTTGGGCGCAATCCGATACCTTATCGGTAAAGGAGCACTCCCCTGTGGTGGTTGCCGATAAGGTGGTTACTCCTACTTGGAATACAGACCCGCTCTCTCCAGCGCGTGCCGCCTTCTATTCGGCAATTATCCCTGGACTGGGACAGGCATATAACAAGAGTTATTGGAAAATCCCTATCGTATATTTGGCTATAGGGATTCCCGCCTATCTGTATGTAGAAAACGATAAAGCACTGAACCGCTATCGCGATGCCTACAAAAGCCGCTTAGATGGTCGTACCGATGACGAGTTCTACCCAGGCCGTCAGGACGGAGTACCTCGCCTAAGTACCGATGCGCTCCGCCGTGCCCAAAACCTCTACCGAAGAAATAAGGAAATGGCCTTGCTCTTTGCCATAGGCTTCTACGCCCTTAATATCATTGAAGCCAATGTAGATGCCCACCTCAAACAATTCAATGTAGATGAAAACCTTTCCTTAGAACCTTTCATGTATCAGAATTACTTTAATAATAGCCCCTGCATAGGACTTTCACTAACCTATAAACTTAGATAGTGACTAATGACCAATGACTAACCACTAACGACTAATGACTAATAATTAACAATCATAAAAAGATGAAGAAGTTACTACTTAGTATCATTATTCTTTCGTTTGCTCTGCCACTACAGGCACAAGTAAGAAAAGTGCGTCCGAAGATTATGCCACCTATTATCCAGATAAAAGAGGTGGATTTCAGCAAAAACGAACTGAGTTATACCTTTGAGAAGATAAAACTCCAGAACGAACGCTGGTATAAGTTCAACTCTGTAGGGCTTAACATGAGTGAGGTGGCTTACTCCAATTGGAATGCAGGGGGGAACAACGCTATTACCTTTCTTGCCGATGTGAAGTTCCGTCGCCGTTACTTGGTAGAAAACTTTTTTTGGGACAACGAATTGGTGGCTAACTATGGAATCAACTCCCAAAAGGGAGAAGGACTAAAAAAGACTGATGACCAAGTTTCCTTCACCTCCTCCTATGGTTATCGTACAGGCTTTAGGGATTGGTATTATTCGGCCAAGCTGACTTTCAACACCCAGTTCAGCGATGGTTACGACGACCCAAGAGAGGCTGACGATGAGCCAATCTCTCGCTTTATGGCACCAGGCTATCTGTATATAGGTATCGGTGCAGAGTATGCGCCTCAGGACGGCAAAACAGCCCTCTTTATATCTCCACTAACGGTGAAATCTACCTTTGTTATGGATCAGAAATTGGCCGATAAGGGTTCTTTCGGTCTGCCTATAGCCGAATATGATAATACAGGTAGGCTCATAAAACACTCCCCTCGCAGCCTTACCAGAGTCGGTTTCTTGGTATCAGGCAAGCATGAAATGGATATCTATGAGAATGTCAAGATGACCAACCAAGCCTCCCTATATACCCAGTATGACAAGAGTTTCGGTAATATAGATATAGACTGGCAAATGTCTATAGATATGAAGATTAACAACTACTTACAAGCACGTATCGGCACGCACCTGAAGTATGATGATGATATCAAATTCAAAGAAGAAATATTGCCCAATGGTGCGAAACACTTATACAGCCCACGAGTACAGTTCAAACAGATATTGGGTATAGGGATCAAATACACCTTCTAAGCCCTATACCATGAATAAATCAGCGGCAATACCATCACTGAGAAATAATCCTGCATCAGTGGTGATCAGATGATTTTCATTGTTTAACAATAGGCCTTTCTCTATATAGGGAAAGGCTTCTTTGATTAAGTAGTTCAGATACTCTTGGCCAAAATCGGCTTGGATCTTCTCCAAGGAGATGCCTTTGCGTATCCTAAGCCCAGTCATAATACGTTCGTTATAGCGGTCTTTCTCTGATAGGATTTCCTGCTCTTGGGGGAGAATACCCTGAGCTATTTGGCGTATATACTTTATGTTATGGGCTATATTCCACATACGTGCTTGCCCATTGTAGCTATGTGCCGAAGGGCCTATTCCCATATAGGGCTTTTGCTCCCAGTAGGCGGTATTGTTTTGGCTAAAATAGCCTTGCTTACCAAAATTAGAAAGTTCGTAATGTACAAAGCCTGCTTGCTCTAAGCGTTCCTTGAGTAAGTAAAAGTGCTGGCGGGCTTGTCCGTCATCGGTAGGAGGCATCTTGCCTTTCTGGATAAACTGGTATAAGGCGGTACGAGGCTCTACCGTAAGAGCATAGGCCGAAAGATGAGGTATCCCAAAGGAAAGCGCCCGCTCTATATTCGAGCGCCAGCGCTCCTCGGTCATATGGGGAATCCCGTAGATAAGGTCTATAGTGGTATTGGCAAATAGGGGAACGGCTTGTTCCAAGAAAGCAGTGGCTTGCACAGCACTATGCGCCCGATTCATCAGCCGTAAGTCTTCCTCGTAGAAGGATTGTACCCCTACACTAAGGCGGTTAATACCCAATTCTTTTAACTGAGCTAAGGAAAGCTCGCTATTGGGGCGAGAAAAATCATCAGGATTGACCTCTATAGTGATTTCTGCTCCTTCATTGACTTTGTAATGCTCATAGATAGTAGCAAATAACTCGCTTAGCTCTGCAAAAGTCAATACAGAAGGAGTGCCACCCCCTAAATAGATAGTCTGTAGGGGAGTGGTAGCCTCTGTTTTTCTTAGTTCCAATTCCTTGCATAAGGCCTTGACCATCTCTTCTTTGTGCTTTAGGGTCGTGGAGAAGTGGAAATCACAGTAGTGGCAGGCCTGTCGGCAAAAAGGAATGTGTATATAGAGGCTATACATGGCTTAAGAAATTCTGTTTTCGTTTTGCTTGACAAAGGCCTCCCAAGAGGAATAACTTTGTTGCTTTTCGGTCTTTCCACCATTGAAAAAGTGGCATACAGCTACAGCCAGCCCATCGGTGGCATCAAGGTGAGAGGGCAGCTCTTTGAACTTGAGCAACTGCTGCAACATCTTGGCTACCTGTTCCTTGGAGGCATTTCCATTGCCAGTGATGGCCATCTTCACTTTCTTAGGTTCGTATTCGGTAATAGGCAGATCGCGAGCCAGTCCTGCCGCCATGGCCACTCCTTGGGCACGCCCCAGTTTGAGCATGGATTGTACATTCTTTCCGAAAAAGGGGGCTTCTATGGCCAACTCATCTGGGTGATAGGTGTCTATAAGCTCGGTGGTACGCTCGAATATATGCTTGAGCTTGAGGTAGTGATTGTCATACTTGCTCAGTAAGAGTTCATTCATCTGAACAAAACGCATCTGGTTCTTCACTACCTCTATGATACCAAAGCCCATAACGGTCGTACCAGGATCTACCCCTAAGATTATTTTTTCTATAACCACTTTCTTCTCTTTTAGCAAGATACTTGTAAGACCTCCATATCCCCCTTAAGGCTGATTTGCTTACAGCAGGCAGGTACCAATACAGTCAGCCCTTTTTCCAAAGGCAGTTCCATATCCCCATATTGTAGGCCGCCCTTACCTGCAACCCCCATATAGATATGGAATGATTCTCCTGAAAGAGTCAGGGGCATCTCTTGGTTGATTTTCAAATAATCTGTAGTAAAATAAGGTGATACCACAGCAGGATTAATGGTGTTTTCCGCCTTGACATAGGACTTGCGAAAATCATCTTTCTGCTCAAAATCAATAGCGTCCAAGGCAAGTTCTGTATGTAGTTCTCGGTAATTACCATTTTTGTCCTTGCGGTCAAAGTCATATACGCGGTAAGTGATGTCACTGGTCTGTTGGATTTCAGCCAATAAGACTCCAGCTCCTATAGCATGGATTTTCCCCGCTGGGATAAAGAACATATCCCCATGTTTTACCTTTTCAAAATGAAGTAGTTGGCTAAGGGTCTTATCAGCCAAGTGGGCTTGGTACTCCTCTCGGCTCACGTTTTTATTGAAGCCTATAATGATAGAAGCATCTGTATCTGCCTCCATGATATACCACATCTCAGTCTTTCCAAAGGAGTTATGGCGGGCTTTGGCCAAAGCGTCATCGGGGTGTACTTGTATGGAGAGGTCTTGAGCGGCATCTATGAACTTGATAAGCAGTGGGAAGTCTGTCCCAAATCGCTTATATACTGCACGGCCTAAGAGTGCTTCAGGTGCTTGCTCTATGAGTGCCTGTAGGGAAGTACCCTTCAGCGTACCATTGCTAATGACAGAAATATCGCCTTTCACCGTAGAGACTTCCCAACTCTCCCCTATAAGAGGCTGATGGATAGGCTTATGGAGTTCCTTCTCGAGTTTCTCTCCGCCCCAAATACGTTCCTTAAAGATAGGGGCAAAGCTAAGTGGATATAGGTTCATTTGTATCAATATTTGAAAGTACAAAAGTACAATTTTTTTTAGAATTACAAGCTATATAACGAGTGTTCCTCTTATTTATTTGTTAAGTATGAGTTGTTGGTTATAAATAAATTTTATCTTTATGAAAAATATTTTTCCTAAGG
>CAJZFM010000093.1 GCA_915070235.1 uncultured Capnocytophaga sp.
AGATAGAATCCAACTCTACCAAAATCAAGTCTTTGTAACTGACAATGTAGAGGGTATCGTTCCTGAGTTCCTTACTCTTTTGCGTGGGGTAATCGACTCTCCAGATATTCCCTTGAATGTCTCCCGTTCGTACCTACAAGCCGATGGTAATGTAAAAAAGATTTCTAGCTATGTAACTCGTAAGGTAGCTGACAAGCTACAATCCCTTTTCAAAGAAAACCGCGAGGATTTCGAGAAAAAATGGAATGATATCAAAATTGTAATAGAATATGGGATGCTCTCCGAAGAAAAGTTCTTCGAGAAAGCTCAGAAATTTGCTCTATACCCTACTGTAAATGACAAATACTATACCTTTGAAGAGCTTTTAGAAAAGATAAAACCCTTACAAACCAATAAGGACGAGCAAACTATCATCCTCTATGCCAACAATAAGGAAGCCCAACACAGCTACATCGCTGAAGCAGAAGCTAAAGGTTATGAGGTACTCCTCTTGGACTCCCCACTGGTATCTCACCTAATTCAGAAATTGGAGACTACTCAAGAGAAAATATCTTTCGCCCGTGTGGATGCAGACTCCATAGAGAACCTTATCAAGAAAGAGGATACTCAGATCTCCAAACTTTCTGAGGAGGAAACCGAAAAGCTCAAGGACTTTGTAACCACTGCTATAGAGAATACCGCCTATACCGTACAACCAGAGGCCTTGGATAGTGAAGCAACACCTTTCCGCATCACCCAACCTGAATTTATTCGTCGTATGAAAGAGATGCAGGCAGTAGGTGGAGGTATGGGCTTCGGAGGCTTCCCAGAGATGTACAATTTGGTAGTAAATACCAATAGTGCCTTAGCCAGTCAAATCCTCTCCACTACTGATGAGGCGGCACGTAAGGCGCTTATCAGTCAGTCCTTTGACTTGGCACGCCTATCTCAAGGTCTGCTCAAAGGGGAAGCGCTGACTGCCTTTGTTAAGCGTAGCTTCAACCTAATGACAAGTGATAAATAATGAATAACTAAAAACAAGTGATTAATGACCAATGACGAATAAACTATTTGTCATTGGTCATTATCTTTAGGTGCTTACGCAACTGTCCAGCTTATGGGTAGTTTTACTTTTTACCTTTTCTCCTTTACCTCAACCCAAACCATGTCTGGCTTTAGGGGCATTTTTCTTCTGAATAGTTGTTGCCCCACAACGTGTTTTCCGCTCTTGGGTGAGTTGCAGTACTCCCTTATCAGAAACGGTCAATACATAGGCCTTCCCTCCGTAGAGAATTTCACCAAAGAGCGTTTGCTCACTTAGGGTGAGTGTGCCTACAAAGGTATCTGCATGGTAGCCTACAAAGGAGCGATATCCCTTGCTGTTAAAAGACCCTTGGCGTTCTTGCCAATGGATAGGGAGCGACTCCTTGGTATGAGGAAGTGTAATAGACCACTCTACGGAAGAGGAGGCAAAGTGTGCATATATCGCTTGCAGATTGTCCTGTGCCTGAACTACTTGTATGCCTATAAAAAGACATAAGCAACGTAAGATTGCTTTCATCTCAAAGAAGATTATTGAGCTGCTAATTTACGATTTTTTACTAAACAAACCTAATAAATTTTAATTTTTTATTTTTAATTTACATAAAGAACAAAAACTCAAGGCTTTTAATCATGTAAGGCACAATTCGTTTGTCACTTGTCACTTGTCACTAAATTAGGGTTTATACACCAAAGGAATGGTAAGAACACTTTCGTTACCTACTTTGTCGGCAACGGTAAGTTCAAAGGTATAGTCCTCGTCGGGGGTGAAATAGCGGTCGGCAAGGGTAAATGTGAGTGTCTTGTCCTTATGCTCATACTCCATAAGCACCCATTTGCCATTGATTGTAGCGGAGAATTTGCCTATCCCACTGAAATCATCGGTAACGCTCACCTTGAGCTTGTCGAGCTTGGCTATATTATTCTTTACCTTAGAAAAGTTGAGTGGTTTTATCACAGGTGCTTTTGTATCGGTTGTCAATACAAAACGCCCTAAAGTCTTCACCTTAGCCGAAACAATATTGTCCTTACGATAGGTGTATTGGTAATATTTCTTGGAATTTTTGCCCTTTACGGAGGCAACACATACATAAGGAAGTTGTGCTTGGGTATATTTGGAAGCGTCAAATACGATATTGTATTGATTTTTGAGAGGTTGAGTCGGTGCCAAGACAGAAAGTGTATCCCCATTTTGTTTTACCTCAATAAAAGTATCTTGGAAAAAGGTATCTTCGGGGATATATACGGACATGTTTTCCGTTTTATACATATTATCACGCTTGGCAACAAGAGGTGTTCCCTTGTTCTCTGGACGAAGGCCTGTGATAGGCTCTTTCTTACCCTCTATAGTAAGGTTGAGGGTGGTCGTATTTTTATTAAAATCCTCTATCTTGACCTCTACAAGGTAGGTCATACCGTCCTCCACTTGGATAATTCCATCACTTTCCTGTGGAGTGGTGTAGATAGAGAGCTTATTCTGAGATTCCCTATATAAGTGCTGTACCCTTGCTCCTGTTTTTACATAAAGGGGGTAGTCAATAAGGGTATTCAGATAAGGGTCTTCGCCCTTTATAAGTTCGTCAAAGGTATAAGAGAGTTTCTCGCTACCATTGACCCATAGGGAAATCTTGTACACCCCATAGGAGTTACGAGTACCTATCATCTTATCCAAGGTATATACGCCCAAGCCTATACGCCCTTGGGCAGTAATCTTGGAAGTGAGGTATTCGTCCGTATTCTTATCCTTACCCAAGAGTACATTGCGCTCCTCCTGCATACCATCAATAGCTGATTCTTCGCCTATGGGATAGGCCACGAACTTATATACCAAGGGAGCTATATCATCTTCATTAGGATAGCCAAAGAGTAAAGGATTGTAGGCATTGGTAGTTTGTGTATCGCGTATCTCGTAGTGCAGGTGAGGGCCAGCGCTGCCGCCTGTATTCCCACTAAGGGCTACCCAATCGCCTTTTTTGACAGGGAAATCAGTAGGCTTGAACTCTATTTCCACATCATATTTCTCCAACAGATACTGGCGCTCCTTGACATATTTTTCTATCTCAGGGGCAAACTTCTGCAAGTGCGCATACACAGTAGTATAGCCATTGGGGTGGTCTATATACATCACCTTGCCATAGCCATAGGTACTCACCTTGATACAAGAGACAAAGCCCTCTGCTGCGGCATATACCTTAAGCCCCTCCTTGCCATCGGTTTTGATGTCTAAGCCACCATGGAAGTGGTTGGGGCGCAATTCGCAGAAATTTCCTGCATAAGAAAGCGGAATATCCAAAGGTGATCCGAAATAATCCTTGGGAAACTGCCTTTGTGGGGCTGCCTTCTGCTGGGCATACAATAGAGAAAAAGAAAAAAATGCAATAAGAAACCTTAGCATAATTGTTAGTTGTTAGTCGTTAGTTGTTTAAGAGAATCTATATGTTTTTCAAGGGTTTTACTATTATAGAAGTCTATACACTTCATGATAATAAGATAGGTTTTTGCTGTATCTCCTTCTAAGGGTTTAGCTTTATATGGTTTTTGATGCCACTTCTCTACAAGCATGGTCAGCGCCGGAATTTCCTTTGTAAGGCTACTATCCAAAGCACTACTATAAGCGGCTATGCTATTATCAAAAGCCAAATGATATTGGTCAGGCGCTTGCTGGCTGATTTGTTCCGCTTCATACTCCATACAATTACAAAAGGCTATATTTTTAAGCAGCAACCATTTGTCTTCTACTGTTTTATGTTTTTTCTGTAAGAGAGGTTTCTTGTAATATGTAGCAGGCGCTGTCTTTGTATCAGGAGCTATATACTGCTGATTGTCTGCATATCGCTCTTTTAGCTCTTTGCTGGCCGAATCCAAATACTTCTTTAGTCCCTCACTATTGTAAAAATCCAAGCACTTCATATAAGTAGGATATGCTTTTTGTGGTGCATTTCTTTGATACATATTGTAATAAGGCTTGTCTAACCATTGGCTTACAAGCCTATCAAGGGTAGGATTTGCTACGATCCACTCCAGATCTAAATTACTACACTGCACATATCCTCCTAAAGTGCCATCTGGTATCCAAGTATAGGTATGAGGGTTTTGCTTTTTTATACGTTCGTGTTCTTGCCCTAAGCACTTGCAGAAAGCCACATTTTTAAGCATCAGGATATCGTCCTCTAAGGTCTTATAGGGCTTCATGGTAAGTATCTCCTGCTGATCTACCACTTCAGACTGGGTAAAACTCTCTTGAGGAGGCGTTTTTTGAATCCTCTGCTCATTATTCTTTCTATTAGAACAACTTAATAAGCCAATAAAGAGCAATATAAACAAACTGTCTCTCATCTAATAATCTTGCTTAATGAATATATACATCTCCAAAGTTTGCCTCTATAAATATAACATGAAAAATATTTTCCTGCTGAATACCTACAAATACCTTATTGCTCCCTGTGGCTCTAAATACCTCTAATTCTTTTACATCAGGGGTTATAAAGGCAGGACATTGGGGTCTGATAGACTTTATTGGTATTTTTTCCATTCCAAAACTATGTCTCTGAGATTTTCGTATTTCTTCCCATCCTAACTCACTGAGCTTTTTAAGACGTTCCAAGAAATCTACAAAGAACTTGCTATCCTTAGTGTTTTTATAAGAAACAGAAGTCTGTAAATGTTTAAAAGAAAATAATACCTCTTGTGTTCTCTTTGCTATATACTCCTCTGTCTTCTCTACTTTCAGCTTCCTCTTAGGCATTCCAATCTATTTTAGTAGCGAAATACTTTGACATTTTTTCCTTAGAAATCACACTTCCTTTGCCTATAGGGGTATCTTTCCATGTAGGTTCATTATGAGTCTTGTGCATAAGTCCAACTGCTGAATAGTCATTATATACCTCAAAAACTTCATTGAGAAGTTCCTCTTCTTCCTCTTTGAAAGAAGCTACTCCCTCAGAAGTTGGGACAAGCACTCCTTTTCCATAAGTACTGAACTTATCATAAGATTTAGGCACCACAGGTCCATATTGCCATGCCTCTATGTCCTCCTCAAAGAGGGGTTTGCCAAAGACAGCCAAATAATACCCTTGCATATAATAGAGTAATTTCTGTAATTTCAAATTGGTGATACTATCTCCATTATCTGTATTATTTGCTTTTTCTATAAGCCAGTTGGCTACTTGATTGACATTGTAACTCATAGTTCAGAATTTTCGGCAAAGGTACTAATTATTTTTCAGAACCGAGCGTATTACTATCAAAAAAATCTATAGAATTATGAGCTACAATTCCTTTTTTTGTAGTAAATTTGCTCACAAAAAAGACACCTATGAAATTTACTTGGGGCACAGGCATTCTTTTGGCTATTTTGGCCTTTGCTGGATTTATTATGTACTTTTTTATCATCACTTTAGTGGATAAAAAGTATGATCATGAGCTGGTTACTGAGAACTATTACGCTCAAGAGCTGGATTTCCAAAAGAATATAGATGCCGAAAAACAAACCTTAGAGGCTCATATGCAAGTGGATATCGCTTATACTACAGGTGCCAAGGAGGGCATTCGCCTTGATTTCCCTACTGCTGTAACAGGCAAGGAGGTGATTGGTGTCATCTTCTGTTATCGCCCATCGGATAGCAAGCTGGACTTTACCCTACCCATCACGACCCTTGATGGTTGTTCGCTGCTGATTCCCGACAAACTGCTCACAAAGGGGCGCTGGAATATCCGTGTGGAATACGGCTTTGAGGGAAAGAATTACTTGAGCTTGTTTGACAAAGTCAATTATTAGATGTACCTGCTGGCTTTCACCTTAGGCCTTGTGGGCAGCCTACACTGCGTGGGTATGTGTGGCCCTATTGCCTTGTTAATTCCTTTGCAAAGGCAACATAGGGGCTTTCGCTACCTACAATTAGGCGTCTATTTCATAGGCAAGACCCTCACCTATAGCCTTATAGGACTTCTCTTTGGCTTGGTAGGGGAAGGGCTTTTTATAGCCGAATACCAGCAAGAGTTCTCTATCTTGGCAGGGCTTGTTATGGTAAGTATGGGGCTTTTTTCGCTCTTTCATATCTCACTAAGGAGCATACAGAACCCCTTACTTAAGGGCTTTGCCCTACTCAAGAATGCTTTAGGGCGACAGCTGACGAAAAAAACACTCTCAAGCTCCTTTACTATAGGCTTTCTCAATGGATTTCTGCCTTGTGGTTTGGTATATACCGCCCTCTTTGGTGCCTTGACTATGGGGAATCTATGGGGTAGTATGGGCTATATGACGGCTTTCGGGCTGGGTACCATTCCGCTGATGCTCCTACTTGTGCTTTTGGGAGATTTCCTACCAGTGGCCTTGCGCCGCCAGCTGAACCAGTGGCTACCTATGGTGGTTATTGTCGTTGGGATTCTCTTTATCCTACGTGGTCTGGGTCTGGGAATTCCTTACCTCTCCCCTGCTGATACGCACCTATTACTGCACCCTAAGGCTGATTGCTAACCCTTTATACTCATGAAAAATGCCTGTTATACGCTCCTTCTTTTGCTTTGCTCTTGTGGTGTCTTCCACAGAAAAATAAGCCCGCCCGATGTCTCTTCATACTCCGCACAAACACCTGTAGTAGAGAACATTGAGGATTCCCTATACTACTTTGAGGATAACTACCTCATCCGAAACCAACAAGGGATATGGGAGCTATACCTTTCGGGCAATCCTCTGCAATTGGGGCTCAACTCTGGCGCACTTACCCAAAGACTTTATCATAGACAAGACAGCTTGTTATTCAGCAAATTAAAAGACTTTGTTCCCTCCGAGCGCAAACAGCACTTTCTATACCGCTTTCTCAAGTGGTTCAATAGGGATATTGACCACTATATCCTCCCTATTTATAGGGCTGAACTTTATGGCCAATCCCGCTATTCCGATAGCCTTTTCAACTACATTGCCCCCAAGTACGAACGCAGTCTGTACCTACACTCAGCTCATGACATAGGCCACGCCCTACAAGATTTGATGCTGGTGGGCTGTTCCTCCTTGGCTGCTTGGGGAACTCATACCCAAGGTGGAAAGTTGCTTATTGGCCGCAATTTTGACTTTTACCTCTCGGACGATTTCGCTACTGAGAAGCTCGTCCGTTTCGTTCGTCCCACGGAGGGTTATCCCTTTATGTCCTATGCGTGGGGTGGTATGATCGGAGTCATGTCGGGCATGAATACCGAAGGCCTTACGGTAACCATTAATGCAGGTAAGTCCAATATACCCCTGAAGGCACGCACCCCTATTTCGCTCCTATGTAGGGAAATATTGCAATTTGCCTCCACCACTGAGGAAGCTATTGCCATTGCTAAAAAACGAAAAGTATTTGTCTCCGAGGCAATTATGGTGGGTAGTGCCAAAGAAAGAAAGGCTGTCATCATAGAAGTATCCCCAAAGAAATTCGGTGTATATGAGGTCGCTAATGGGCTGCTGCTCTGTACCAATCACTTCCAAAGCGCCCCCTATGCCAAGGACAAAAAGAATCGCAAGCAAATCCAGCAAACCCATACCGCCTACCGCTATAAGAAGCTACAAGAATTCACCCAAGGCGATACTCTCACCCCTACCCATATAGCTGCTATCCTACGCAATACCGAAGGGCTAAAGGGCAAAGCTATAGGTTATGGCAATGAGAAGGCACTGAACCAACTCTTGGCCTATCATAGTGTGATCTTCTCACCCGAAGAGCGCATCGCTTGGGTATCCACTGCCCCCTATCAGCTGGGCGAATACATAGCCTATGACCTCAAGGAGATTTTCAAAGGAGAGACATTCGCCCCCCATACGGCATATCCACAGACCCAGCGGAATATCCCTGCTGA
>CAJZFM010000094.1 GCA_915070235.1 uncultured Capnocytophaga sp.
GTAGGGGGAGGTTTTAAATATCAATAAGTTACAGAACTTGCTAAACTTAAATTTAGGAACTTTGCAAAGATAAAAAAAACATTTCAGTTAGAACCTTTTTTTAGCAATATTTTGAAGCGTACAAAAATAAATCATAATTTCCCAACAGAAAGCACTTATTTGTAAATAATGTCGTATTTTTGTCCCCAAAAAAGTAAATACTAAATAGAGCATATGGGAACGAAAAAGACAACCTCTCAAGGTTTTACACGAAAAAGACTACTAAAATATTTTTGGGGTACCTTCCTATTGGGTATCTTATCCATCGTTTTTCTTTTTCTCTTGGCCGACTGGGGCGTATTTGGCGAAATGCCCGACTTCAAGCGCTTGGAGAACCCTGAAACAAACCTTGCCTCAAGTATCTATTCTGCTGATGATGAGCTTTTGGGGAAATTCTATTTCAATGATAACCGTACTCCTGTTACCTACAAAGACCTACCTGAACACTTGGTCAATGCACTGATTGCCACCGAAGATGAGCGTTTTGAGAAGCATTCGGGTATAGACATGCGCGGAACTCTGCGTGCTATTGTGTTCTTAGGCCGACGTGGGGGGGCTTCTACTATTACCCAACAGCTGGCCAAGCTCCTCTTCCACCGTGAAGGATCTAAGAAAACAGGCGAACGCTATTTGCAAAAGATCAAGGAATGGATCATCGCCATTCGCTTGGAAAGACAATATACCAAAAAGGAAATCCTTACCATGTATTTTAACGAATATGACTTTAATAATAATGCCGATGGGATCCGTTCGGCCTCACGTATCTATTTTGGAAAGGAACCTAAAGACCTCAAGATAGAAGAAGGGGCCGTACTGGTGGGTATGTTCAAGAACTCTTCGCTCTATAACCCTCGTCGCAATCCTGAAGGAGTTACCAATCGTAGGAATGTGGTATTGGCACAAATGGAGAAAAACCACTATATCACTACCAAGGAAAAAGACTCCTTGCAGAAACTTCCTTTGCGCCTGAACTTCAACCCTGAAGGACACAATGAGGGCATTGCTACCTATTTCCGCGAACATTTGCGCAACTTTATGAAGGAATGGATCAAGGACAACCCAAAACCCGATGGATCTAAATATGATATCTATTCCGATGGACTGAGGATATACACCACTATTGACTCTCGTATGCAGGCAGCCGCTGAAGAAGCCGTACAAAAGCATATGAAAAACCTCCAAAAGGCCTTTGCCGAAGAGAATAACCTGAAAAAGAATAAGACATTTCCTTTTGTAAAACTCTCCAAGGAGGAAATTGATCGCCTTATGGAACGTGCCATGAAGAACTCCGAGCGCTGGGCACAGATGAAGGCCGCAGGTATCTCGGACAAGGATATACGTGCTTCTTTCTATAAAGAGACCCCTATGCAGGTATTCTCTTGGCATGGCACTATAGATACAGTGATGACCCCTTACGACTCTATCCGCTACTATAAGAGCTTTTTGCGTACAGCCATTGTCTCCATGGAACCACAGACAGGACATATCAAGGCTTGGGTAGGAGGTATTGACTATAACAATTTCAAATACGACCAAGTATACCAAGGTGCCCGCCAAGTAGGTTCTGCCTTTAAGCCTTATGTATATGCTACTGCTATTGATCAAAAACACTATACGCCTTGTACCCAAATCCCTGATACAAAGACTTGTATAGAGGCTGGCAAATGGGGTAATGCCAAGGAATGGTGTCCTCGTAATACCAATGGTAGCTTCAGTGGGAAGATGCTCACGCTCAAGTCGGCTTTGGCCAACTCTATCAACTCTGTTACGGCTAAGCTCATGGACGAAGTAGGGCCTGCTACTGTGATTGACCTTATTAAGAAGTTGGGTATCAATACCAAGGATATCCCATCGCTTCCCTCTATCTGCTTGGGGTCTGCCGATATTACCTTACTGGAAATGGTAGGGGCTTATGGGGCTTTTGCCAATGAAGGAAATTACCTCCAGCCTACTTTTATCACCCGTATAGAGGACAAAAACGGGCATATCATCTACCAACATACCGCAGAAGCGAGAAATGCCATCTCCCCAGAGAATGCTTATACTGTAATCAAACTTATGGAAGGGGTTACCCAATCAGGTTCAGGGGCGCGCCTACGTACCAAGGGTGCCGATAGTTATGATAGTATGTATAAGAATGTTATTACAGGTTATCCTTATGCCTTTAGAAACCCCATAGCAGGGAAGACAGGTACTACACAGAACCAATCCGATGGGTGGTTTATGGGAATGGTACCCAACCTTGTTACTGGAGTGTGGGTAGGTGGTGAAGACCGTTCTGTCCATTTCAAGGGTATCCGCTATGGGCAAGGAGCTACTATGGCACTACCTATCTGGGGATATTATATGAAAAAACTTTATGAGAATAAGGACTTAGCCGTATCAAAAGATGCCTTCCCTGTTCCTAAGAACGATGATGGATCTATTAGCTTCAGTGGTAGTGACTTTGATTGCAAAGGAAACGACCCTGTAGAGGCTGTAGGTGAAGACTCTGAAGGCATAGATTTCTAATCCCTAAAACCTAATCCCCTAATCCCTGAAACTTACCAACCCTTTCACCTCTCCACCGAGCATGGACATAGCCGTCAGTACCGCACCTATGGTAACTCCTACCAGTCCGTGCATATTGACCGATTGGCCTGTAAGGTAGAGGTTGGGGATATGGGTCTGTGGCATAATATGTGTATGGGCGATTTTATGAATATTCTTTTCATAGCCATAGATCGCCCCTGTGGGGCTACCTATATAGTCGCGATAAGTTAAGGGCGTAGAGGTATAAGCGTGGGCAATGGCTCCTTCCAATTGGGGATATCGCTGATAGACTGCACTAAGGAGTTGGGCGGCTTTCTCTCTCTTAAAGGCTTCATAGGCCGCTCCCCTACTTTCTGGCTCGGCTATGGTATTAAAGGTATGTTCCCATGCACGTACCTGCTCATAACTCATATAGGTAAGTAGTGTCATATTGTCCGAATAACTGCCACCGTCCTTAGGAGGTGCCATAGAAAGCATATAGGACGAAGGAAAGACAACTGAATGGGGAGCTTCCCATACTTGTTGGGTGTCCCTAAACCAATAGACATTGTAGGGTAAATAAGGAAAAGTGTGGGGCTTGAGCACCAAGTGTAAGGAGAAAACCCCTGAAACAGGCTTAAGTTGCTCTATACGCTTGTAGTACGAAGGCTTAAAGTGCGTACGCCCTGCTACGGACAATAACTGCTGTATATCTATATCCGAAACAAATTCTTTAGCTATATACTTCTTATGCTGGGAGGTAATCACTGAGTAAATTTTTCCCTCTCTGTATTCAAAGGCAAGCGCCTCGTTTTCAGCAAACAGAGAGACACCAAGAGCGCGTAATTGTTTTAAGAGCAACTGGGTAATTTGGGAGCCTCCGCGCCTGAATCGCCATGCACTCTCCATATAGGAATTAACCGACAAGGCATGTACATAGAGAGGGGTATGCTCCCCAGTGCCTGCATAAAGAAAGTTGTTCCCCAGCAGCACCGCTTGCAGTCGCTTGTCTGAGGTTAGCTCGCGAAGAAAGTCCATTAAGGAAAGACTGAGTAAAGCCTCATCATAGCTTCCTTCCATACGAAAACGATAGAGGGGAAAGCGGTCGCATACTTCTTGTATTTTGGAGACATAGCGCTCCAAAGCGACTTTTTCTTTTGGGAAATAGGGTAATAACTGAGCGACAAAATTGTCATACCCCTGTGCGTGAGGATAGCAGGTAGGCTCATGAGCAAAGTAAATATGATCATAACCGTCCTTGGGCATAGCCTCCAAATCCAATGCTGAAGTAATACCTGCGTAAGAGAAATAATTGTGAAGTGTTTGCCCCTCACTGAGGCTACCTACATAATGTACTCCTGTATCAAAGAGAACTTCATCACGGAGAAAAGATTGTAAGTTACCGCCAAATTGTTTGTTTTTCTCAATAATGGCAACTTTTCTTCCTTCTTTAGCCAAAATGAGGGCTGTCATAAGCCCTCCTAGGCCACTTCCTATGATGATAGTATCATACATAAATTAATGACAAGTGAGTAGTGACAAGTAACAAGTGACAAGTGGCTAATGACAATAGTATTAATCATTAATCATTAGTCATTAATCATTAATAACTGATTCCTAATACTTTGATATAGTGAGCATTCAGGTGTTCGCGCATGAGTTCTCTAAATGAAGCAGGGGTACCATGCTTGAGTTCTTCCAAGAGATCGCGGTGGCTGATCTGTTTGCTTCCTTCAGGGAGTATATAAGCCGTTTGATAACGATTCAAGTCATGTACATATTGGAAAATAGGCATAAAGACATCTTGGAACTTCTTAAGGATATCATTGCCTGCCATTTCATAGAGCTTACCATGGAACTTTTTTTCCTCTTCCAAATAGAAATTAAAGCTATCACAACGTTGTTCTTCAGAGTTTCGTACGATTTCCTCGAGTTCCCTAAGCTGTTTTTGGGTTTTACGAGTAAAGACAAAATCGGCCATACCCACTTCCAGCATCAGTCTTAGTTCAAAAAGATTGGAGAGCATCTTGATATCCACCAGTGCAGGGTCAAGCATTTTTTCAAAGTTATGCACCAAATCAGGTTCCAAAATCACCATACCCCTATGCTTGCGGGACTCTATCAGTCCCAAGGTTCTCAGGCGCAACATAGCCTCGCGAATAGCTGTTCTACTTACCCCAAGAGTCTCGGCAAATTCTAATTCCTTAGGGAGTGAATCCCCTGCTCTAAGTGCATTATCCTTGATATAATCTATAATGTGTTTCTCCACCTTATCCACCAAGGAAGCATTCTCTGTATCAGTTGTTTTTCCCTTTAATGACTTCATAAGACATACATTTAACTCACATAATATATTTGGTACAAATTTACTATTTTTTCTATGAATAAAAAAATTTTTTTCTATTCTTATTTTCTATCTCCTTTTTGACAAAATCTATCTGCAAGAAAATCAATTAGATAATTAGAAACTTCATTAATTAAAAGTTAAATTTCTGATTTTAATCTTTTTGGCACTGTTTTTGAGAATGACTATTCGCAAGTTTAGAGTTAAAAGAATAGATATTATTAATTATTTTAAGATTTTGAATATGAAAAAACATTTTTCATCCGTATTCTCTGCTATTTTAGGCGGTGCTATTGCCTTAGGTGGCTATCATTTTATTATTAAAGAGAAAGAAGACAACTCCCTATCTTTCTCTTCCCAAAAGGTGGATAGCACAGGAGCTATTCATACCAATTTCCAACAAGTGGCTAATTTCAATTTTGATGAAAATAGCTTTATCAACGCCTCCAACAAGACTGTCAATAGTGTAGTCCATGTGAAAAACATGACTGTTGCTCCTGAGGTTACCTCTATCTTTGACCTCTTCAGTGGGAATGCTCCTCAACGCAGTGGCAAGGAACGTTTGGCTGGTACAGGTTCTGGGGTAATCATCTCTCCTGACGGCTATATTGTTACCAACAATCACGTAATCAATGGGGCGTCTTCGGTTCAGGTAACCCTAAATAACAACAAAACCTATAAGGCAGAAATTATCGGTTCAGATAGTAGCTCAGATATTGCGCTATTGAAAATCAAAACAGAAGAAAAACTACCTTACCTTACTTTTGCTGATTCTGATAATACCAAAATAGGTGAATGGGTCTTGGCCGTAGGGAATCCTTTCAACCTTACCTCTACTGTAACGGCAGGGATCATTAGTGCCAAAGCGAGAAACTTAGGCAACCAGTACAACGGAAAAATAGAGTCCTATATACAAACTGATGCTGCTGTTAATTCAGGAAATAGTGGGGGCGCTTTGGTCAATCTCAACGGAGACCTCATAGGAATCAATACCGCTATTGCCTCTCCTAACACTGGTACTTTCGTAGGTTATTCCTTCGCTGTTCCTAGCAATATCGCAAAGAAGATTGTAGAAGACCTTATAGAATATGGCAATGTACAACGTGGTATCTTAGGTGTAGCGGGTACTGAACTCAACTCCGAAACCGCTGAAAAGCTCCATATCAAACAAACTGAAGGATTCTATATAGATAGTATAGAAGAGGATTCTGGCGCTGAAAGGGCTGGACTTAAGAAAGGTGACATCATTACACAAATGGACAATATCAAAATACGTACTTTCTCCGACCTCAGTGGCCATATCAATACCAAAAGACCTAATGATAATGTGAATGTGGTTATACTAAGGGACGGTAAAGAAAAAGAAATTAATGTAAAACTCCAAAAGAATGATTCCTATGTAGCCGATGACTTAGGAATTATGGTAAAAAATCTATCAGACAAAGATAAAAAAGCGTTCAATATAAAGAGTGGAGTAAAAATCACTAAAACAAGTCCGCTATTTATAGAAAATGGTGTAAATTTAGATGGTAAAGTACTCATTTCTATCAATGGAAAAGAAGTGAAAGACGTAGATAGCGTAAAAAATATTCTTGAAAACAACCAATCACAACGCAACGCTATTGTGGTTCTTAATAAGAATGGAGAAAAAGAACGCTATTTCCTATAGACAATTTCATGTATTCATACCTTAAAGTTTGATTTTTATTAGTGCTAAAATAGTTTGCCCAAAAGGCAAACTATTTTTTTATGTAAAAACTTATTTTACATATCAGAGAATACCCTTATCAATTAATTATACTTTTGGTATAATAACTTTAGCATTTGCAAGAGCACTTATGTGATAATTTATTTTTAATTTTGCGTGCCGTTTCTAATGAAAAGACCTTATTCTTATGGATACTCGCAGGGATATTCAGTGGGCTTTCCTTTATTTTATTATTACCATTCTATTGGGCTTATCCCTTAGAGTGTCTTATATAGCCGATGTTTTTTTTAATATACGCTATGTTACCCACACTCACTCCCATGTAGGGCTATTAGGGTGGATATATACGATACTTACCTCACTTATCTGTCAGCATTTTCTAAAACAGACTGATAGGAAGCCTTATTTTATTCTATTTCTTTGCACCCAATTGGCCATTATAGGCATGCTTTTTTCATTTCCTTTTGGGGGATATTTCTTGTATTCTATTATTTTCTCATCTCTTTTTGTCATTTGTACCTATTGGTTTGGTATTTTCTTTCTCAAAAGGAGTAAAAAATATAACTTTATACGCTTTTCTATCTCCAAGAGTGTAGATACGGAGCATGACAAACCACTTTCTTTGAGATTTGTCCGCTGGGGTGTCTATTTTCTTATACTCTCCAGCATCGGGATATGGTTGCTTCCTGTGGCTATTGTCAAGACTGGTAAGGGAAGCGAATGGTATAACAGTGCTTTGTACTTCTTCCTACATTTCCAGTACAATGGTTGGTTCTTGGCGGTACTCTTTGGCCTTTTGGTAAGCGAGATCGAGCACAAGAGCCTTGTGAGCAGCAAGCGACTCACGGGAGCACTCTACAGCTTTGTCATAGGTACCATAGGCTCTGTTACGCTCTCTTGGGTAGGCTTTTTCAACGAACCCCTCCTATATATTATCGGGAACATCTCAGGCTTTTTGCTTTTGGCTAGTATCTTTGAGCTATATAGAACTTATATGCGATTGGAGAAACCTGCCTTTCTTATGCAGCTATTCCTATTGCTTTGCTTGATTAAGACTATTTTCATGTTTTTAGGCTCCTTCCCTTGGATTGCCGAAGTGGTATTACCCAACAGAGAATTTGTCATCAGCTACTTACACTTCACTTTCTTAGGGGTTGTGGGCTTTGGTGTCCTATATTTTTTGCAAAAGAGCCTGCACATTCGCTTCCCCCACTGGAGTATTTCCCTATATAG
>CAJZFM010000095.1 GCA_915070235.1 uncultured Capnocytophaga sp.
CTGCCGCTAGCTATGAGGCGCGCCGCTATGGGGTGCGTAGTGCTATGGCGGGGGCTACAGCGCGAGAGTTGTGTCCACAGCTTATCTTTGTCAAACCGCGCTTTGAGCGGTATCGGGAGATTTCTATGCAGATTCGCGCTATCTTCTACGAATATACCGACCTAGTGGAACCGCTTTCCTTGGACGAGGCTTACCTCGATGTCACCACCAACAAGATGGATATGCCCTCGGCTACCCTTATCGCCCAGCAAATACGCGCTAAAATATTTGAGCAAACAGGACTTACCGCCTCAGCTGGTATCTCCATCAATAAGTTCATTGCTAAGATCGCCAGCGATTATAACAAACCTAATGGCCAAAAGACGGTACCTCCGGAGGAGGTGCTGGACTTCTTAGCCCAATTGGACATCAAAAAGTTCTATGGTATAGGCAAGGTAACCGCCCAAAAGATGTACCAAAAAGGAATCTTTACAGGTGCTGACCTGCGCGCCAAGACTCTTGAGGAGTTACAGGAATATTTTGGTAACAATGGCGAGTATTTCTACCAAATAGCCCGCGGCATACACCTAAGCCCGGTACAGCCTTTCCGCTTGGTCAAGTCCATCGGAGTGGAACATACTTTTGAGACAAATATCTCCAGTGAGGTCTTTATGGAGGAACCTCTTAAGAAACTATGTGAGGAGGTCGCCCAGCGATTGGCTAAGAAGCAACTACTGGCCAAGACCGTTACACTCAAGCTCAAGTACAGTGATTTCAAGCAACAAACCCGCAGCCGTACCCTTATTGACTTTGTGGGGGATAGTGCCACTATCTATCAGGTGATCAGCGAGCTGCTCTATCAGGAGCGATTACGGGAATCAGTACGGCTCTTAGGGGTGTCACTCAGCCACTTCAACTACCCTTCTGAAGAAGGACAACCCCAGTGGGTACAGCTACAATTTGAGTTTCCTCCTTGGGAGCAGTACCCTAAGCGATAATTTATTTTTCAAAAAATAAAGAACTAACGATATTTTTTACTATTTTTGCACTCATTAATTCAGAACTATGGCAAATCAAGAAGACATTTTCAAGAAAGTAATCTCACACGCCAAGGAATATGGTTATATTTTTCCTTCAAGTGAGATCTATGACGGGCTAAGTGCCGTATATGATTACGCACAGAATGGAGTGGAACTTAAGAAAAACCTCCGTGAATACTGGTGGAAAGCAATGGTACAACTCCATGAAAACATCGTAGGGATAGATGCCGCTATCTTCATGCACCCTACCACTTGGAAGGCTTCAGGACATGTGGATGCCTTCAATGACCCCCTTATTGACAACAAAGACTCTAAGAAACGCTACCGTGCTGATACTTTGGTAGAGGATTACGTGGCTAAGATAGAGGACAAAATAGAAAAAGAAGTTGCCAAAGCTCAAAAACGCTTTGGTGAAGCCTTTGACAAGGAACAATTTCTCTCTACCAATCCCAAAGTAATTGAGTACAAGCAGAGAGCGGAGGCTATCCTACACCGCTTGGGTAAATCCCTAGAGCGAGAGGACTTAGCCGATGTAAAAGCTCTTATTGAAGAATTGGATATCGTATGTCCTATCTCTGGTACTAAGAATTGGACAGAGGTAAAGCAATTCAACCTGATGTTCGGCACCAAGCTCGGCGCCACTTCTGAAGGAGCTATGGACTTGTACCTACGCCCAGAGACAGCTCAGGGAATCTTTGTCAATTTCTCCAATGTACAGAAGACAGGACGTATGAAAATTCCTTTTGGAATTGCTCAAACAGGAAAGGCTTTCCGCAATGAGATTGTGGCTCGTCAGTTTATCTTCCGTATGCGTGAGTTCGAACAAATGGAAATGCAGTTCTTTATCAAACCTGGTACCCAACAAGAATGGTACGAGCATTGGAAAAAAACCCGCCTTAATTGGCACCTTTCCTTGGGCTTGGGCGCTGAAAACTACCGCTTCCATGACCATGAGAAATTGGCTCACTATGCCGATGCAGCTTGTGATATAGAGTTCCGCTTCCCATTCGGTTTCAAGGAGTTAGAGGGTATCCACTCCCGTACTGATTTTGACTTGGGCAACCATGAGAAATATTCAGGTAAGAAGCTACAATACTTTGATCCAGAGGAAAATAGGAGTTATGTCCCCTATGTATTGGAGACATCTGTGGGGCTTGACCGCTTATTCTTGGCTATCTTCTCCCATAGCCTACAAGAGGAAACCCTTGAGGACGGGGAAACACGTACTGTATTGCGCTTACCTTTTGTACTTGCTCCTACCAAAGTAGCGGTATTGCCTTTGCTCAAGAAAGATGAGTTGCCTGAGCTTGCCTTACAGATCTTCAATGATTTGAAATATGACTTTAATGTAGCTTATGATGAGAAAGATGCTATAGGTCGTCGTTATCGTAGGCAAGACGCCGTAGGAACGCCTTTCTGTATTACAGTGGATCACCAATCCAAAGAGGACAACACCGTTACCCTACGCCACCGTGATACCATGGAGCAACAACGTGTGCCTATCTCCGCCCTTAGAGAGCTTATTCTCAAAGAAGTAGATATGAACCAATGGCTTAGAAAATTAAGTAAATAAACTGATTTGTCAATAAATCAATGAGCTAATTAGCAATTGCTAATTAGCTCATTATTTTTTGTTACCATAATCAGCAGGGATTTCACCCCAGAGCTGGGTCTCCCACTTGAGAATGGGATTGGTATAGGTGTGAGTATGTAACCACTTTTCAGCACGTTCTATCAGTTCAAAGACTTTCTTATTGGCTGCTTCCAAAGGGAGTTTTGTCTTGCATTTCTTTTGCTTTACCCACGAGATAGCTATTTTACTATCGGAATAGATCGTGCGGGTGTCCCCAGAGAGGGATAACTGCGCCAAGGCATGTACTATGGCCAAGAACTCTCCTATATTGTTGGTAGCTTTTAAAAAAGGCCCTTGGGAGAAATAGATCGTTCCTGTGGAAAGGTCTATCGCACGATAGTACATAGTGCCAGGGTTGCCACTACAAGCCGCATCTACAGCGATACTATGGGTGTTGTAGGGAGGATTTTCTCCAAAGGTGGGAAGTGTAGGTGTATTTTTCTTCCCTATATGCTCCCAATAGTTCTCATTGAGTGCCTTTTGTGCTTGCTCCTTGGTAGGAAAGGACTTATATTTGGCTGTTGGATAGCCTGATACATTCTTCTTGCATTCCTCCCAAGAGGAAAAGACGCCTATATTATAGCCCTCCCATACGGTATAGTATTTTTTTGCCATAATTATTTGAGAGAATAGTAACGAGATAGGACATCGGTAAGGCTACGAATGGAATTTTTCGTCCATTGTAAGCGCAAAAGTAGCTGTTCCTCTTCAGAAAGTCGCCAATTGAGATCCGAAGCGCGTAGCTTGGTAGTCAGGTATTGGAGAATGATAGCCACACTTACGGAGATATTGAGACTCTCGGTAAAGCCCACCATAGGTATGGTAAGGTAGGCATCGGCTTGGGAGATCACCTGTTGGGAAAGGCCATCTCTTTCTGTACCAAAGAAAAAAGCGCTCTTAGGGGTTATATCAAACTCCTGTAGCGGTACTGCCGTAGGAGCAGGCAGGGTGGCTACAATCTGGTAGCCTTGTGCTCTGAGGGTATCTATACAAGGCTGTACCTCGGCATATCGCTGAGTGGTTACCCATTTCTCAGCACCCATAGCTATTTTGGCATCTAAGCGTTTGCCATATTTCTCCTCTATCATATGCGCTGTCTGTACGCCAAAGACCTCACAGGTACGAATCACCGCACTGGCGTTGTGCATCTGGAAAACATCTTCTATGGCTACGGTAAAGTGCTGGGTTCTATTGGCAAGAATCTCAGTAAATCGCTCCTTGCGCTCCTGGGTGATAAAGTCCTCTAAGTAAGTGAGTAATCGTTGTTCTTCGCTCATTGTTTTAGTATTTCTGTTTTACAAAAATTGCTCCTATTCTCTTGAGAAATTGGTAGATTTTTGCTTTTATAAAGTCTATTTTTTCATCTATTAGTGCCTCTTTGCTCATATATAAGAAAGTAATGAGTATGGTTACCACTACAAAGAGGATTGCTCCTATGATTGCCTGCCAAGGGGTAAGCTGATTATGGAAGTAGCGATAAAACCCCATACCTGTAAAGCTCCCATAGAGGAGTATATAATGAATCACATAGATAGAAAGGGTGTTTTGTCCTATTTTCTGCAATGTTGGGGAGGTGATTACATTGCGAAGAATCATAAAGAGGGCAAAGAAGAGCAGCACATTCCCTATACGCTTTATCAGATAATCCCCATGAGCAATAAGTTGTAAGGAATATATTTGGAAGGTATCGGCTATCTTTCCGATCCAATAGGGAAAAGTCAAGAATATAACACCCAAAATGATATACCACACTATAGAATTGCGATATAGGTTAGGATTTTCTCGGTTTTTATAGAACAAAAATCCCAAAAATCCTCCTAAGGAAGCATAGCCAAACCAAGGGAAAATGGTAAATACAGAGCCATTGACTTTGGTAAAATAATTGGCTATAAACATAGGTAAATACTCGTAGGTCAGGTGACTATAGATAGGCTCAAAGAAAAAGGCGACAAAGGTTGTCCCCAGCATAATAAGAGACATTCGTAAGCGATTTTTCCGCTTATAAGTAAGCAAGTAAAAGGCGATCAGAAAGAGTAGGGAAAGACCTATACAATGGAGCACATCTACACACCTGACATTCATATCGGTATAATCTGGTGTAAAGAGGTTGATTATATTGGTACGCAGCAGATAGGCGATGATAATTAGGTTGATTCCTCGCCTGACCCCTTTTTGTACGCGTATATGATTCCAACCCATTTTGGCTGGATTCTGCTCCTTGATAAGCAAGTAAGTGAAGATAAAGCCCGAAACTGTAAAGAATACAGGGGCTGTCATTCCTCTGATATAGTGCCAAGTGGCATAGAACAAGTTATTCTCATCACGATACTCAGGTGCCAATAAGCCATCTATAAAATGCCCTTCAAGCATCATACAGATAGCAAAAGCCCTGATAATGTCTATAAAAATCAGTCGTGAGGTAGTTTGTTTCATTTTATTAGAATTGTAAAAAAGGATTCAGGCGCTTCTCTTCCCCTATGGTGGTGGGCATGCCATGCCCGCTATATACTTGGGTATGCTCTGGTAGGGTGAGTAGTTGAGTACGGATACTGGTAAGGAGTTGGTCGTAATCCCCCTTGTATAGGTCTGTACGGCCTATGCTTCTGCGAAAGAGCGCATCGCCTGAGATGATTATGTTTTGGCTTTCTATATAAAAAGCAATACTCCCTGGTGAGTGTCCTGGTACAAAACGTATAGCAATAGGGGTATCCTCCAAGTGAAGGACGGTATGCTCATCTATAAAAACATAATCCCCACTAAATTCGGGAAAATCAAAACCAAAAAGGCGACCATCCAAAGGATTACGCTCCAAGATTTCTTTCTCATTCGCATGCAGATGCACAGGCAAAGCAAACGTATCACATGCCCATTGGAGACCAAAAACATGATCTATATGAGCGTGTGTCAAAAGGATTTTCTCTACAATAAGTCCTTTTTCCTTGATAAAATCTCGGAGCTTTACCTCCTCCGAGTGAGTGATACAACCAGGGTCTATAAGGAAGGCCTTGCCCTGTGGGGAGTACAATATGTAAGTGTTTTCAGAAAACGGATTAAATGTAAATTGCTGTAATGTAAGCATTTTCGTATAAGTAAAAGATACATTTTTCAAAGTTGCAAAGATACTATATTTTACAGATACAAGCAAAATCTTGGTGTTTAAAAAAACTGATGTCACTTTTTCTCATATCCAAGATTTTTTTCGTACTTTTGCCTGCCTTATCTTTTGTATATGTCAATAGCGTTTCAACATAACCAATCTGCTCATTGTGAAAATGGTGTAGCTTCCAACCTACTGAATTACTATGGCTTAAAGCTCAGTGAGCCTATGATATTCGGAATTGGTTCTGGACTGCTATTCTTCTATTTTCCTTGGCTGAAAGTCAATCAGGCTCCTGCTATTAGCTATCGCACTATGCCTGGGCATATTTTCTCCAAGGTAGCACGCAGACTGGGATTTCGTGTAAGGCGTGAGCGGTTTTCCTCACCAGAGAAGGCACAACAAGTCTTAGATGAGAAGCTAAAAACAGGCTTTCCCGTAGGCTTGCAAGTGGGTGTATATCACCTGACTTATTTCCCCGATGCTTACCGTTTTCACTTCAATGCGCATAACTTAGTAGTATATGGCAAGGAGGGAGACAGCTACCTTATCAGTGATCCTGTCATGGAACAACCCACAAAACTTAGCTCGCAAGAACTTGAGAAAGTACGCTTTGCCAAGGGAGTATTGGCGCCCAAGGGACATATGTACTTCCCTACACATCTGCCCCAGCATATCTCCTTGGAAACAGCGATTCGCAAAGGCATCAAAGAAACTTGCCAAAAGATGCTCGCCCCTGTACCTATCGTAGGGGTCAAGGCTATCAGATGGGTAAGCAAAGATATACTGCGCTGGTATGACAAGCGAGGGGTCAAAATCACCAATCACTACCTCGCCCAAATGGTTCGTATGCAGGAGGAAATAGGCACTGGCGGTGGTGGTTTTCGCTTTATCTATGGAGCCTTCCTCGAGGAAGCAGCGGAGGTACTCAAAAATAATGCCCTCAAGGAATATTCGCAAGAGATTACCGCTATTGGCGACCTTTGGCGTGATTTTGCCGTGGAGGTAGCACGCCTATACAAAAACCGCAACCAAGCGCATCGTGCCGCTTATGAAGACCTTTCCCAAAGACTCTTGACAATAGCCCAACGCGAAGAGGCATTTTACAAAAGGCTTAAGAAAGTGGTTAGTGGTTAGTGATTAGTGGTTAGTAATTCAAAATCAAAACTCAAAACTCAAAACTTAAATAAGATGACAAAGAGACAATATAGTGTAAAAGAAGTATTTGATACGCATATCAAAGATGGAGTAGTAGCCGAGCATACAGGTTTTCTCCTGCTGTATGACTTGGTGCGCTACTTCCGACCTAAGCGTGTGAGCCATAACATCTCTCTTTTGGAACTTATCGGCTATCTACAGGAGAACCCTGACCAGTGCAAGATCTTAGGAGCGTATATCAAGGACTTACTCTCTGGACGACAGTTCGGCCGAATGATCTCTGAGGTAGGGATTCTACAGGATTCGAGTTTCTTTTACGAACTCAATAGGCGCTTTTCGGACAAGATACTCCCCTTTCAGCCTGAGAAAGATACCCTACAATATATCCTCAACCAAGTGTTCTACTTAGAAACAGACTATCAGTGGATTGAGCGCATAGACCATAAGGAGTTCCGCCTGCTCTTTGAGCTTTTAGGCTTCCATGACCTTTTTGCTCAGGAAGAACATCAGTATAACAGCCTTACCCAGCTCTGTGAGGCTATTGGGCTGATTACTCAGCGTATGAGTGGGCGCACCTTGGAGTCAGATATTATCCATATGGTGCCTGAATACAGCTATTTGGAAAGTCCTTTTTTGAGTTTTGAACGAGAGTTTGATAGCATGCGAGAGCCTATCCTCCAAGGCGAACCCCTCAATGAGGAAAACCTTAACTACAAACAGCTAATGGTGCTCTTCCATCAGTGTCAGGACTTTGTACAACAAGCCTACAAGAATACTTCCAAGTATGGGATTACCATGCGGGTCAATCAGGGACTCTTACGCCTCAACCAACAGCTCTCACGAGTAA
>CAJZFM010000096.1 GCA_915070235.1 uncultured Capnocytophaga sp.
GGGTCGTGGGAGATGACCACGTTGATAGGTTACAGGTGTAAAGGTGGTAACATCAAAGCCGAGTGATACTAATAACCCGAAGACTTATTGTACGAAATTCTTTTTTCAGTGGTTAGTGATTAGTTGTTAGTAATTAGTCATTAGTCACTAGTAGTTAACCATTAGTTTGGTGTCTTATCCAATGTTGTCAATTAAGTGAAGAGTGAACAGTGAAGAGAGAAAAGTTATTCTCTACATACTTAAGCTACTTTACTTTAAAATACAAGTGTGGTGAAGAACTATTCACTATTAGTTTTTCACTAATCACTAAAAATTTAAGGTGGTTAAAGCGAAAGGTCTCACCTCTTACCATTCCGAACAGAGAAGTTAAACCTTTTAGCGCAGATGGTACTGCAATTTGTGGGAGAGTATGTCGCCGCCTTCTTTACAAAAACCGAATTATTCGTAAAAGGATAGTTCGGTTTTTTACTATTGTTTCTAATTACTAACCACTAATCACTAACCACTAACGGCTATGAACAACGAGATTCTCAAAGAAATCATCACCACTCCTATGCCTTATGGTAAGTATAAGGGCACTATGGTAGCTGATTTGCCCGTCTATTACTTGGAATGGTTCAGCTCGCAAGGTTTTCCCAAGGGAAAGCTCGGTATGCTCTTGGCCACCACCTTTGAAATCAAAACCAATGGCTTACAAGAGATCATTGAGAATCTTAAGCAAATGATGAATACTGATAATTAGTTTCTGCAATATTTCATTAACAATTGACAATTAGCAATTGATAATTCAAAAAGAATTTGTATCTTTGCCCTATGAATATACAAGATAGTAAAAGCCTACAAGCGCTTTTGGATCATAGGCCAGTGATAACCATAGTTCCCCATACCTCTCCCGATGGAGATGCCATAGGGAGCACATTGGGATTGTATCATTTTCTTAAAAATCAGGGACATGATGTACAGGTGATTGCCCCTACCGATTTTCCTGATTTCCTAAAATGGATGCCCGCCGCTGACCAGATTCTTATCTATCCCAATGAGGAGAGTAAGGCTGAGCAACGTATTGCGGCTTCTTCTCTTATATTTACTTTAGATTTCAATAACTTACTGAGGGCTAAACCATTAACTCCTTTGTTGGAACAATCTGGAGTAGATTTTGTGATGATAGATCACCACCAACAGCCCGATACATATGCTAAAATAACCTATTCTGATGACAAGGCCAGTTCCACTTGTGAGCTGATATATAAGGTGATAACAGCTCTTAGCTCTGAGCAGGCTATCAATCAGGAGATTGCCACCTGTCTCTATACAGGAATTATGACCGATACAGGAGGATTTCGTTTTTCAATGACTTCCCCTGAGACCCACAGGATTGTAGCAACGCTCTTGGAGAAAGGAGCTAATTGTACAGAGATAGCCTCAGAAGTCTTAGATAGCTATTCCATAGATCGTTTGTTACTATTGGGACATGTGCTCAATGATCTCACCTATTTGCCACAGCATCGCACGGCTTATATGTATATCAGTAGCAAGACCCTCAAGCAGTTCAATTTTCGCAAGGGTGATACCGAAGGCTTTGTCAATTATGGATTGCGTATCAAGGAGGCTGAATTGGCCGCTATATTTATTGAAAATGAGGAAGATAAGTTGATCAAAATATCTTTCCGTTCCAAAACCAACTTAGATGTGAATCTTTTGGCGCGTACTTATTTCAATGGAGGAGGGCATATCAATGCGGCGGGGGGAAGTTCGCACACCTCTTTGGAGGATACGGTTAAGTATTTCTTGGAAGTATTGCCCCAATTCTTATCACGCCCTGATGCCTATCATTCAAATCCCATATTATGAGAACTATATTTGCCCTACTGATACTTTTGTTAGTAGTTTCCTGTAATAAGAAGGAAGCTCGCCGTCCTGTAATGATCAAAACAGATACTTTTCTAAAAGAATCGGCTAAGAAAAATAGGGAATTACTTGAAGACCAAGAGGCTGTGATGGATTCCATTATTGCTTGTGATACACTACATACCTATCTGAATTCCAAGGATGGTTTCAAGTACTACTATCTATCGGAGAATGCAGCACCTGACCCTCTACCTCAATTTGGAGATCAGGTAGAGTTTACCTACAGTATTTCAGATATTTACGGGAAAGAAATTTATACTAAGGAGGACTCCAAGGTCATTACTTATATAGTGGATAAGCAGGAACTATTTCAGGGACTTCGGCAGGCCATTAAGCTATTGAAAGTCTATGAAGAAGCCGTGTTTTTCTTTCCTTCTGAAATTGCTTTTGGCTATCACGGAGATAAGGAAAAAATAGGTATTAATAAGCCTATCCGTGCTCAGGTACATATCCTTAAGATTACACCTGCTAAAGAGGAAGGCACTGTAGAAACTTCTAAAGAGAGAGCAGAAGAAGCTAATTGAAAATGTAATTTCATTTGTTAAATATAGAAATTTATGAAAAAAGTCAAATTATGGGCATTGTTATTGCCCTTGTTTTTAGTGGCTTGTAAGTCTGCTAAGTATCCGAACCTCAAGGACGGGTTGTATGCAGATATCCAAACCAATCATGGAGATATGCTTGCTGAGCTCTACTACAAGGCAACTCCAGGAACCGTGGCTAATTTCGTTTCTTTGGCAGAAGGAACCAATACTTATGTGGCAGACTCTCTCAAGGGTAAGCACTATTACGATGGTACCAAATCACACCGTGTGATTAAGAACTTCATGCTTCAGGCGGGCGACCGTACCGCTACAGGAATGGGCGACCCTGGGTATAAGTTTGCCGACGAGTTTGTAGATACCTTGACCTTTACTAAAAAAGGGCAACTCGCCATGGCCAACTCAGGACCAGCAACCAATGGCAGTCAGTTCTTTATTACTGAAAAAGCCACTAAATGGCTTAACTTCCGTCATGCTATTTTTGGACAAGTAATCCAAGGCGAAGATGTCATTAGCAAAATCACTGATGAACAAACAAGTGAAAAGGATAGCCGTCCTAAAAATCCTGTGATTATCAAGAAAGTAGAGATTATCCGTGTAGGTAAGGACGCTCAGAAATGGGACGCTCCTAAAGTGTTTGATGCTTTTATGAAAGAGCAAAATGCTAAGGCTCAGAAGTTAGAATCACAAAGGGAAAAGAACCTTGCCGTTATGGCAGAGCAGGAAGCGAAAGCTGTAGCACAACCCTCAGGTATCAAGATACTTAAACTCAAGGAAGGCAATGGTGTAAAACCTCAAATCGGAGCGGATATATTGGTAAATTATGCAGGTTTCCTCCGCGCTACAGGAGATTTGTTTGACACCAATATAGCAGAAATTGCCAGAGAAAATGATGCTTATGATGCCGCACGTGCCGCTGATCCTCAGTATGGGTATATACCTTATACTTGGCAATATAGCCCAGAGGTAGGCCTTATCGCTGGCTTTAAGGAAGCACTCCTTTCTATGAAAGTGGGGGATAGAGTACGTGTATTTATCCCTTCTGCCTTGGCTTATGGCAAAGAAGGTTTTGATAATGGTGTGATTCCTCCCGATGCTGACCTTATGTTTGAAATAGAAATTGTGGATGCACAAGTTACTGATGCAGCAAAATAGATAGACTGAATATAGAATAATAGCCTTGCCAAAAGTTTATTATTTTTGGCAAGGTTTTTGCCATATTGGGCTGAATAGAATTAAAATGCTTTATAAAATTATATTCTTTCTTTACGGAAGTTTCCTAACTTATATCCTTTTACGTCCTACTTCAGATCTTCCACGGAATTTTCCGTCTTTTGAAGGAATGGACAAAGTCGTACATTTCCTAATATTTACACTCTTAGCATATCTCTATAGAATGGCTTTTCCCAAACATTCTATTGTAAGGGAACTTTTATTGCTTTCAGCATATGCACTATTGACTGAAATTATGCAAGAGCAGATGCGAATGGGTCGTACTGGTGATCCGCTGGATATGCTTGCTGATGTTTTGGGAATCCTTACAGGAATGTTTGCCTTTAATTTGACTAAAAAAAACAGCTAAGAAGAAATAATGTAAGACTAATAGATTTATATTGAAAGGCTCATTTTCTTTTAGGGAAAGAGTCTTTTTTTACTGAATCAAGCCCTTACAGAGCTTGCGAAACTTAATTTAGTGGTTAGTCTTAGTATAGGCTAACCACTAATTGTTTTTTTATCTTTTACTTTTTCTCCTAAAAAAATGAGGGGGTCTTTAAAATACTGTCAAAGAAAAGTCTTAATTACATGAATATTAACTAATTATTTTAACAAGAGAAAAGTTATAAACAAATTTTGTTTTTTGGTTGATAACTAAGAAAAAAAGTAATAATTTTGCCACAGAACAAAGAATAAGAAGTGTCGTTAATGATTAATGGTTAATACCATTGATAATTAATTATTTAAGGCTAACCACTCATTGCTAATTGAGAAAACAATAAAAAACAGCAAAAAAATATGGCGATAGAATTTGACAATGCGACATTTGATCTTCCAAAAAATACAGGAAATCTGATAAAGGTAATAGGTGTAGGTGGTGGAGGCGGAAACGCCGTAAACTACATGTACAAACAGGATATCCGAGGAGTAGATTACATCATTTGTAATACTGACCGCCAGGCGTTAGACAAAAGTCCTATAGTAAATAAGATTCACTTAGGAGTGGAACTTACCGAAGGTTTAGGAGCTGGTTCTAACCCTGAGGTAGGGGAGCAGTCCGCTATGGAGAGTATAGAGGAGATAAAGTCTATGCTGGGCGACAATACCAAGATGGTATTTATCACCGCAGGTATGGGCGGTGGTACTGGTACAGGTGCTGCTCCTATTATAGCAAAGATATGTAAGGACATGGGAATTCTTACTGTAGGAATCGTAACCAGTCCTTTCAAGTTTGAAGGAGAAATACGTCTTGCCCAAGCCCAAAAAGGAATTGAGAATTTGCGCAAGCAGTTGGATTCACTCATTGTAATCAATAACAATAAACTACGTGATACTTATGGAAACTTAGGTATCAAGACAGGTTTTGCCAAAGCTGATGAGGTACTTACCATTGCTGCTAAAGGAATCGCTGAGGTGATTACCAAGGAGTTTGAAATGAATATTGACCTTCGTGATGCTCATACAGTACTTTCCAATAGTGGTACCGCTATCATGGGTACAGGCTATGGTACAGGGGAGGCGCGCGCTTTGGATGCAGTAAAAGGGGCTTTGGAATCACCTTTGCTCAATGATAACCGTATCACAGGGGCTAAGAATGTATTGCTTTTGATCCTTTACGGAAATGATGAAATCACCATGGACGAGGTAGGGGAAATCAACGAATATATACAGCGTGAAGCAGGACATGGTATAGAGGTGGCTACAGGCTATAAGACCAATATCATCATGGGTATGGGTGAGGAACCTTCCCTTGAGGATAAGATTATGGTAACAGTGGTAGCTACAGGCTTCTCTACCGAACAACAACATGAGATTATTGATGCTGAACCCAAGAAAATAGTCCATTCCTTGGACGATAATACCCAATTTGTACAAGAATTGGATACTACTTCTTCTTTTACTGATATTTCTTTTGAGAATTCACTAAAGAAAAAAGAAAAAGTAGTGTATCAGTTGGACGATACCCCTGAACAAGCTCCCATAGCCGATGCAGCAACCAAGAGTAGTATGGGTATCACCCTACATACAGCCCCTGAAAAAAAAATTAAGCCTTTGAAGGTGGATGATAGCCTATACCATCTCCCTGTTCATTTTGAAGTAGTTGAGCGTGTAGTACCTATCCAGCAGGAGGATTTTGTAATATACCAAGAAAAAAAAACAACCGCCCCTAAGGTAGCAGCCCCACAAAAGCAACAAGTAGCAGAACGCAAAGTGGTCTATATGGAGCAAGAAAAGCCCCAAACGACTCCTGTAATGCAAGCAGCTCCTATGATGCAAGCGGCAGCAGCGTCTCCCGCTCAGGAGAGTGGCAAGATCGTACATACCCTTGAGAACTACCTTGAAGTAGAGGAAATGCTTACCCAAGCACGCTCTCCACAGCGAGAAACCGAAGAGGAAGAGTTCAAGGCAGAACTACGTATCAAAGAGCCTGCCAAGACGGTACAACCTAAGGAAGCCAACCAAAACGCTTATCTTTCAGCACTTAAGGAAAATGCGGCTAACCGTAAAACAACCTTTAAGAATATGAGCTATCAGTTCTCTTCCCAAACCAATTATAAGATAGAGGATTTAGAGAATATTCCAGCTTATATGCGAAAGAATGTGGATATTTCTTCCACTACTATGACCCCATCAGTTTCTCGTAGCTCTATTAGTTTGGATTCCAACAATATAGCTCAGATACGTGAAAATAATAGCTATCTGCATGACAATGTAGATTAATCATTAGAAATCATAATCAAATACCTATATAAAGAACAGTTAATGAAAATTAGCTGTTTTTTGTTACAATAACCAGAATACAATGCAGAAACCCAGTATACCTAAAGGAACACGTGATTTCTCCCCTGAGGAGGTTGCCAAGCGCAATTATATCATTCAGACCATTCGCCAAGCCTTTGAGCGCTATGGCTTCTCTCCTATCGAGACCCCCAGCTTTGAAAAGACAGAAACACTGATGGGCAAATATGGAGAGGAAGGCGATAGACTGATTTTCAGAATTTTAGATGCAGGAGATTTCCTCTCGGAAGTACCCGCAGAGGTATATGAGCAGCATAATAGTGCTAAGTTAGCCACTTATATCAGTGGGAAGGCGTTGCGCTATGACCTTACGGTGCCTTTTGCACGCTACGTGGTACAACACCAGAATGACCTTAGTTTTCCTTTCAAGCGTTACCAGATTCAGCCTGTATGGCGTGCCGATCGTCCGCAGAAAGGGCGCTATCGTGAGTTCTATCAGTGTGATGCCGATGTGGTAGGGGCTAAGGGACTCTGGCAGGAAGTGGAGTTTGTTCAGCTCTACGACAGTGTATTTACAGCCCTGAAAGTCAAAGGGGTTACTGTCAAGATGAACCACCGCAAGATTCTCTCTGGTTTTGCTGAGATTATTGGAGCGCCTGATAAGCTGATTGACTTTACTGTGGCTTTGGACAAGCTCGATAAGATAGGTAAGGAGAAGGTAGAGGAGGAGATGCTCCAAAGGGGGATTACTCCAGAGGCCATTGCCAAAATCCAACCTGTGTTCTCCCTTGAGGGGGATTTCTCCCAGAAGATTACAAGGCTTAAGGACTTACTTTCGTCTTCTCCTACAGGATTGGAAGGAGTTGCCGATTTGGAGTTTATCTATACACAAACCCAACAGTTGGGCTTGCAAACGGCCTCTTTGGAGCTGGAGGTAACTCTGGCTCGTGGGCTGAATTATTATACAGGAGCTATCTTTGAAGTAGCTGCACCCCGTGAAGTGGCCTTAGGGTCTATAGGTGGGGGCGGGCGTTATGACGAACTGACCGAGATATTTGGGCTTAAGGGTATGAGTGGGATTGGAATCTCTTTCGGTTTGGACAGAATCTATCTTGTTTTAGAGCAATTGAATTTGTTCCCCAAGACCTTAGAGCACACCTTGGATGTATTGTGTGTTAATTTTGGAGATAAGGAGGCTTTGGCTTCTTTTGGAGTGATACAACAATTGCGAGCCCAAGGCTATAGAGTAGAACTCTACCCTGAGGCTGCCAA
>CAJZFM010000097.1 GCA_915070235.1 uncultured Capnocytophaga sp.
AGAAGAAGGTACGTGTATATGTAGAGGACAGCAAGGGCGAGCTTAAGGAAGAGAACGGTGGCAAGGTGGCTTGCGGACATTCGGTATTCATGTACAAAGAGTTTATGGATGTAGTGATACCAAACTTCTTTACACCGAATGGAGATGGTCAGTATGACACATGGGCACCGCTTAACTTGGCCAGCTATCCGAATGCAGAGACTGTGATCTACGATCGTTACGGACGTAAGATAGCCACACTCAACAACAAGGAAGAGTGGGACGGAACCTACGGAGGCGAAGCCCTTCCAACAGGTGATTACTGGTATATCCTACGCCTTAACGAACCTGATGATAACAGAACCTTCAAAGGACACTTTACACTCTATCGTTAGTGAATAGTGAAGAATGAATAGTGAAGAGTGAAGAGTGAAGAGTGAAGAGTGAAAATGCCTGAAGAAGGATATAACAATAACTATAGAAGAGAGACTTTCCAGAGATGGGAAGTCTCTTTTTTTATCCCCCTTTCCCCCGAAGGGAGAAAAACGTACGCTACGATGCCTAGCGTCTAATAACTTGTCATTTGTAATTAATCACTAATCACTGTTCACTATTCACTGTTCACTGTTCATTAGTCACTATCGTTGTCCTCTTAAAAAAAACAAAAAATATAAGTAAAAGTAAAAATAAAAGTGTATCTTTGTACCTCAAAATAAAATATACGCGACATCAATAATAATTACTAAAAGATGATACGAAAAATCATTAGTAAGTGGCTGTTTTTAAGTTTGTTAGTGCTTCCTTTTGCGGGGAGAGCTGCTGCAGATGAGACCCCTACCGAGGGGCAAGAGGAGGATTACACGAGCATAGTGATGCACCACATTGCCGACTCTCATGATTATCACTTATTTGACTGGAAAGGGCATCCTGTAAGTCTCTCCTTGCCTATTATCCTTTGGACAGATCAGGGCTTGGTTACTTTCCTCTCTAACGAATTTCATCACGATGACAAAGGAACAGTCGTGGTGGCCAAAGGAAATCAATATTTTGTGCGTGTACATGGGCAGATCTACTACACCGATGCTCAAGGACAAATCTCCTATGATGAAAATCACCAAGTAACCAATGCACGCCCCTTGGACTTTTCTATAACTAAGAACGTATTGTTACTTTTTCTCATTGCACTACTTATGGTGCTTGCTTTTACTTCTATAGCACGTTCTTACAAGAAAAACCCTAAAGCACCTAAGGGCTTGGCCAATCTTTTGGAAATGCTGATTGTCTTTGTTCGCGACGATATTGCCCGTCCTAACATAGGAGACAAAAAATATGAGCGCTATATGCCTTATTTGCTTACTGTTTTCTTTTTGATTCTCATAGGAAACCTCTTGGGATTGGTGCCTATTATCTCAGGTACCCTTACCAATGATATTATATTCACAGGAACATTGGCCTTGCTTACTTTCCTTATCACAACCTTCAGTGGGAATGGTCACTATTGGAAACATATCTTTGCTACCCCAGGGGTACCTGTATGGTTGGCACCTATTATGATTCCTGTGGAGGTAATCGGAATGCTTACCAAGCCTTTCTCCCTTATGATCCGACTTTTTGCCAATATTACCGCAGGGCATATCATTATTTTGAGCCTCGTAGGGCTTATCTTTACCTTTAAGACTGTTTTGGTATCCCCAGTATCGGTAGCCTTTGCGCTCTTTATCAGTATCTTGGAGCTATTGGTGGCCTTTATCCAAGCCTATGTCTTCACCTTGCTTTCTGCCTTGTTCATAGGAGGCGCAGTAGCCGAAGAACATCACTAAGATAGGGAAAGAATATTCTAAAAACAAGTAAACATTAAACATATTAAATAAATTAAATTATGGTATTAGCAGGAATTGGAGCTGGTATTGCAGCTCTTGCAGCAGGAATTGGTATTGGTAAGATTGGTTCTTCCGCTATGGAGGGAATCGCTCGCCAGCCAGAAGCAGCTTCTAAGATTCAGGGAGCAATGATTATCGCTGCGGCACTTATTGAAGGGGTTGCCCTTTTTGCCGTGGTAGTTGCTTTGGTAAGATACTAAGCTGTACACAGGACACCGTTCTGTAACGGTTGGTTGCAGAACGGTTCTTTAAAACCAAGAAGTCATTACGAAAAAGAAAAATAAAAATACATGAATATCATCCATCCTGAAAGTCTTAGTTTTTGGACACTGATTGTCTTTGTTTGCTTATTACTCTTGCTTCGAGCCTTTGCATGGAAGCCAATTCTCAAGGCCTTGAAAGAGCGTGAGACCTCTATCAATAATGCTTTGGAGGCCGCCGATAAGGCCAAAGCAGAAATGGCTAACCTTCAGGCCGACAATGAAAAACTCTTGGCCGAGGCACGACAAGAGCGTGAGGCTATCCTCAAGGAAGCTCGTGAGATCAAGGAGCGTATTGTCTCTCAGGCAAAAGACGAAGCTCATGAGGAAAGTGAGAAACTACTTGCCCATGCCAAAGCCTCTATAGAGAGTGAAAAGAAAATGGCTATAGCCGAGATCAAACAGCAGATTGCCACCCTTTCTTTGGATATTGCCAAGAAAGTGCTTACCAAGGAACTCGCCTCAGAGGTGAAACAAGAGAAACTCGTAGAAAGTTTGTTGAACGAAATTAACATCAAATGATAAACTCCAGTAAAGTAGCCAAGCGATATGCTAAAGCACTCTTAGACTATAGTATAGAGAAGCACGAGGAAGATAATTTTTCCCAAGAAATATCCTCCTTGGTAGAGGTCGTCCGCGAGAATCCAGACCTTCGAGCACTCTTACACTCTCCTATAGTAAGAATGGAGATAAAGCATAAGGTGCTACAAGAGGTCTTCTCTCAGCGTTCGCCTATGCTGAACCTCTTGATAGAGGTACTTGTGGAAAATAAGCGTGTTTCTGACCTTTATGATATAGCACGCGAGTATGTGATCCAGTACAACCGTTACAAAGGGAAAACTACGGCGTATTTGACTACAGCAACAGAATTGCCAGAAACGCTTAAGGAACAGTTTGTTCAGAAAGCTATAGCCCTAAGTGGGGGTAAAAAAATCACTTTGGAAACCAGAGTAGAACCACAGCTCATAGGAGGCTTTATCCTCCGTATAGATGACTTGCAGTACAATGCAAGTATTGCTCATAAGCTATATGGAATCCGTGAGCAATTGAGTGAGAACGTTTATTGAAGTTTGTACAAGTGTTTGCAGAGGCTGTCCGAAAAGGGTAGCCTCTTATTTTTTGAAAAAGATTTTTTTTCTACTTGTCTTTTTAGTGAAAAGTTGTAATTTTGCAGCCCTTTTCAAATAGATAATCCAATGAAAATGATACGTCAACTTTTCCCTTTAGCTATAGGAGGGATTGCCTTAGGAAGTACCGAATTTATCCCTATGGGGCTTATGCGCACCATGGGGCAGAGCCTTGCCCTGAGTGATAGTCAGGTGGGTCGCTTTATTGCGGCCTATGCCATAGGAGTAGTAGTAGGAGCTCCTACCCTTGTAGGCCTAAGTACCCGCTTTCAGCCTCAGCGTGTGCTTATTGCTCTTATGTTGCTCTTTACCCTTTTTAATGGGCTTTTTGCGGTGATGCCGTCATATTCGTTACTGTTGGTATCTCGCTTTTTTTCGGGGCTGCCACATGGGGCCTTCTTTGGGGTAGGAGCGATAGTAGCCAAGCAGCTGGCGCCCAAGGACAAGGAGGCTATGGCTATTTCAGTCATGTTTGGTGGGCTGACTATAGCCAACTTGCTGGTGATTCCACTATTCACGCACTTGGGGACAGTACTTGGTTGGCGTCCTGTGATGGGTATGATAGCAGCCTTGGGGCTTATCACAGCCTCTTGTATTTTCTTGTTTTTGCCAAAGGTAGATTATGATAAGGATAAGACCCTTTGGAAGGAGTTGCAGCACTTCTTTTCGGTACCTTCCATGCTATTGCTTGTGATTACAGCTTTGGGTTGTGGGGGATTGTTCTCATGGCTAAGCTATATAGAGCCACTGATGCTGGATCATGCAGGATTGCCAAAGAGTCAAATGCCTACACTGATGATAATAGTGGGATTGGGTATGGTAGTGGGGAATTTCTTTGGAGGCTGGCTTACTGACAAGTTACACTTGGTACGTGCCAGTGTTATCGTCTTTATTTCTATGATCAGCGTTTTGCTTATTGTATTTTTCTTCTCTCATCTGCTTTGGTTAGCTTGGGGCTTGACTTTCGTCTGTGCGGTAGTGGCCATGTCGGTAGGAGCACCGCTGAATATGATGATGTTCCGTGTTTCCCCTCAAGCCCAAATGATGGGGGCTGCCTTTATGCAAGCAGCTTTTAACTTGGCTAATACGCTGGGAGCCTACCTTGGAGGAAAGCCTTTAGACCATGGATATACAGCCAATTACCCATCTCTGGTAGGGGCAGGTATGGCTTCGGCAGGATTCCTCTGCGCAATCTTTCTATATACCAAGTATGGGAAACTCTTTAGAAATGACCAATGACAAGTGACTAATGACAAGTGACTAGTGACAAACACTATTGTTATTAGTCACTTGTCATTAGTCGCTTGTCATTAAAAGAAGCTATCAAGCATATCCCCATATTCTTTTTTAGTTCTGGAGATCAATGCACGAGCGATACCTAAGTTGGCTTTTTCTCTGTCTAAAGCGGTGATGGAGAAGAATTTACCTTGTCCAGAGACCATCATCATGAAAGTGATTTTGTTGGTTTCTATAAGCACAAAGTCCAATTCCAGTGTCCCCATAGTCTTGATACTGGATACTACTTGCTTTATCTGATTGATAATGGTAAGGTGAAAAGCAGATCCCTGCTCTATGAGTTTTGCCACCTCGTCATTACCAGAAGATTTGGCCAAGGTAGTACCATCAGCACAGCTTAAGATCCCGTAGAAAAGAAAACCAGATAACTCGCGGTGGATTTCTTCACAATGCTTGTTGAGTAGTTCTTGTAATTCTGCTCCAGTCATGGCTTAAAGGGTTTTAAAGTTCATGCAAATCTACAAAAATTTTTTTAAACCAAAGGTGTATTTTTATTATTTTTTCAGTGATTGTTGACATTTAACACCCTTTATAACTCAGTAGTTTAAGTATTTGTTGTTTTAACGCTTGTATTTGATTGTAAAACAAAGAATTAGAAAAACGTGTTATAGGTTTCTTTTATACTTGGATAGGAGATTATCGTTTTTATCTCTATGGTGTTAAAAATAGGTTTGATGTTATTTTTTTTGCTATCTTTGTAGCAATGAAAAAAGCAGCAAGTGGCATAGCGATTCTCTTGAGCGTTGTCTTCTTGTACAATGCAATACTTAGTGGATATTACCTCTCGTATTTTCTGCTAAGCAAGGGGGCATTTGTGGCTGCTTATTGCCAGAATAAGGCACGTCCGCAGTTGCATTGTGAGGGTGCCTGCAAGTTTGCCCAGCTGACCAAAGAGCAAACCGATGCGCCCGTCTCCCAAGAAAAGGTATTTACCTTACCTGAAGTCTTCTTCCAAGAGTTTCCCCAATGGGAGTTAGCCGATTTTCCTATCCATGTGAGTCATTGCTATTATTATATTTCTCTTACTATGCAAGAGGTTACACTCTCTTGGCTACACCCACCCATTATGGTGCTCAATGGTTAAACCAATAGCTCTATAACCAATAGTTCCATAATTCTATAATCAATTCTAAATTTAAAATCCAATGAAAAAATTTAAATATATCTTAGTAGCAGCCATGGCTGTTGCTACACTATTCTCTTGTAAAAAAGATGATGATAAGCCCGCACCCGTCCCAGTGCCTACACCAGAAGCACCTAAAACTGTAGCTGAGGCCAAAACAGATGATAAAGAAAAGACCTATACCGTACGCCTACAAAATACAACAGGTACCTTTGTCATGGGCTATAACGACCTTATGCTCTCTGTAGTAGATGCCTCAGGCAAGGAAGTGGCTGTGGAAGCGGCTACCTTTACCCCTTGGATGGATATGTTCAATAAAAATGACAAGGGGGAATATGATAAAAACAGTATCATGCACACCCATACTTGCCCCCATACTGCTTTGGCCAAAGAAGGTAATGTATGGAAGTCTCAAGTACTTTTCCAAATGGTAACAGGCCCTTCAGGGGTATGGTTTGGTACTATTACTTTTAAGGTAGCTGGTAAGGATTACAAGCTTGAGCGCTTGGATTTTGAGGTAAAACCACAGACCAACAAAGCCTTAGGTACAGTGAACCGCTTTAAGCTCTTCTCTGGAGACAAAGGGCAAATGCACCTTTATGCCTTAGTGGCGCCTACAAGTCCCAAAGTAGGGGAGAACGAAGTTGCCTTAGGTATTTGGAAAATGGAAACGATGAAGAACTTCCCCAAAGTAACTGATTGGACAGTAGAGGTGAGTGTGAAAGCTAAGGAAGGTACAGAGGTGCTTTCTACCGCTACACTCCGTTACGAACGTGATTTCTATCGTGGTAAAGTATCCTATCCTAAAGCAGGTGCCTATACCCTTTCTTATACCTTTAAGGATGCTCAAGGAAAAACAATACAACCACAAGACAATGATAAGAAAGACATTTCTGTAGCTACAGAAATTCAGTTCTAATAAAGTGACTAAAGATAAATGACTAGTGATAAATACTATAATAGGATTTGTCACTAGTCATTGTCGTTATTTAGGGTTTTTGAGCAATAATTGCCACTGCATCAAGGTTATCTCGGTGCTTGCGGAAGCAGGCTTTCATCTTTTTTACTCGTTTTCTTATCTCAGGGAAGCGCAGTAGGTTGAAAGTAATCAAGAGTGTTCTTAGCCAGCCTTCGTCCTGAATCATACGGCTACGCTCCAAAAGCAACATGGGATTATGTTCTACTCTAATGATCTTAAAGCCTTGTTCTTCCAAAAGGGCTGTCCATTCAACTGCTGTCATAGGGCGGGCATGTACGCGAATGGTCTCACTTAGCTCCTTGAAGAGGTCTTCTTTAACTTCTTCAGAGACATCATCAGGTTTGATACCCAATTCGTGTATTCCATAGTAGCCTCCACTCTTAAGGATACGAAAAGCCTCGGCTATAATGGCCTTCTTTTGTTCGAGAGGTTGCATGGTTAGCATAGCCTCGCCATATACCTTATTGGCATAAGCATCGGGGAGGGTACTTTCAGCTGCATTGGCATTGATAATCTTTGCCTTGTCATACTTGATACGCTTGCGAGCTACAGAGGCGGCCTCTTGATTTAGATCTACTCCTGTGTAGCTTTTTGGGCGATAACCACAGGCAATATTGGCTGTAAATCCCAATCCTGGAGCAAACTCCACTATGTCATCTTCTGGAGTAATCTGAAGTTCTTTGATGAGGAACTCGGTGAGTTCTCTTCCTCCTGGGCGCAATACTCGTTTGCCCAATTTGGCGAGCATCCAGTGCCCTTGGTGCTCATTGAATGTATTTTCTGTATTCATAAAAGTAATATTTTTTATGGCTACAAAGGTACAAAAAAAGAGTGAATAATCTTTATTTATTTTGGATAAAAACAATA
>CAJZFM010000098.1 GCA_915070235.1 uncultured Capnocytophaga sp.
AAATATGAGAATGACAAACTTACTATTCGCCTAAATAAAACTTATCAGCAAGGAGAAAAATACACTATATATATAAAATATACCGCCCAGCCTGAAAAAGTAGGAAAAGCCGGAAGTGAAGCTATTACAGATGCTAAAGGGTTATATTTTATTAATTCCAATAAGGAGGACAAAAATCGACCAATTCAGGTATGGTCACAAGGAGAAACTAAAGCAAATTCTTGTTGGTTCCCTACTATTGATGAGACTAATCAGAAATCTACTCAGGAGATTTATGTTACTGTACCTGAGCAATTTATTACTCTTTCTAATGGAGTGCTTTCTTCTTCTAAGAAAGATGGAAAAGGATTACGAACTGACTATTGGGTGATGAATAAAAAGCACGCTCCTTATTTATTTTTCCTTGGAGTAGGTGAATATGTAGAAATTAAGGACAAACCTTGGAGAGGTAAAGTGCCTATTTCCTACTTTGTAGAGAAAGAATATGCAGATGTAGCTAAGAGAATCTTCGGAAAAACAGCTGAAATGATGGAGTTCTATTCCAAGAGATTGGATTATGATTATCCTTGGCAGAAATATCATCAGATAACAGCTCAGGAGTATGTGAGTGGTGCTATGGAAAATACAACAGCTGTCCTCCATAGTTCTATGGCTCAGCAAGATGCAGAAGCTCTTAATGACCAAAATATATGGGAAGCTACCATAGCTCACGAACTCTTTCACCATTGGTTTGGAGATTTGGTAACTGCTGAAAGCTGGGCTAACCTTACTGTAAATGAGTCCTTTGCCAACTATTCCGAATATCTCTGGCTTGAGCACAAGTACGGAAAGGACTATGCTGATTATCACCTTGGCAGAGACATTGTTGGTTATAAAAATAGTGGCTCTTTTGACAAACATTTGGTGCGTTTCAATTATGAAAAAGCCGATGATATGTTTGATGCGGTATCTTATAACAAAGGTGGAGGTATCCTTCATATGCTACGTAATTATCTGGGAGACAAGGCTTTCTTTGAGGGAATGTCTAAGTACCTCAAGGATAACCAGTTTGGAACAGGGGAAGCTCATCAGTTGCGCTTGGCTTTTGAAGCAGTAAGTGGCCGAGATCTTAATTGGTTCTTTAACCAATGGTATTTTAACTATGGAAATGTGGTGATGACACCTAAAGTTACCTATGATAGTGCCAAGGGTGAAGTAGTACTTGAAATTGGCCAAGATGAGAAATTACCATTCCAATTTCCATTAGAAGTGGATATATATGATGGTGGTAAGTATGAGCGCAAAGAGGTTTGGGTAAGTGCTAAACCGAAAAATGAATTTCGCTTTAAAGTGTCTCCAAACTACAGTCTTATCAATGTGGATCCTCGCGGACTTATCGTAGGAGATGAGGCAACTTATAAAACTCCTGCACAATACTTATTCCAATATAATAGTGCTACTGATTATAAGAGCCGTAACCAAGCGGTTGAATATGCGGTAACCACAGGCAACACCGAAATACTTATTAGTGCTCTTAGAGATCCTTTCTTCCGCTTGCGTATCAAAGCTATCCAAGGACTAAGACAAGATAATTCAGTCCAATGGGCACCTATAGTAGAAAACTTAGCTAAGAATGATCCTGAAAACTTGGTAAAGGCGGCTGCTATTACTCAGCTTTCTTACCTAAGAGATGACAGATACAAACCTTTGTTTGAAAACGCTGTAAAGATTCCTTCTCGTGCAATTAAGATTGCTGCTGCCTCTGGTTTGGTGCTCTTAGATCCTTCTCTGGCAGGTCAGTATATTGATACAATTGATCTAAAAAGTCTCAACTTTGAGCAATTTATGACTTTCTATCCTTATATCCTAAAGAGTAAAGATGAAAAGTATTTGCCTGTGTTACTTGACAAGGTAATCTATTACCCACTCTATCCTGAACAGTATCAAGCTCCTATTAAGGAAGGATTTACTTGGCTTATGAGTGCTGATAATACAGAATTGACTAAGAAAGTAACCAAAACGCTTGGTAATGTATTTGGCTGGTTCAGCGAAGATCAAAAGAAACTCTTACACAAAGTAGCCGAAGATGGTCTAAAGATCAAGGAGGATTTGCTCAAGAAAAATCCTAACTCCGAATCTATCAAAGCTCAGATTGATTTGCTCAAGAATATTAAGTGGTAAAACAACAATAGCCTATCTCTGCAAAGAGGTAGGCTATTTTTTTGTGCATCTAAAGTAGCTAATATGAAAAAAAAGCTGTATCTTTGCCCCATTATTAAAAAGATGAAAAATGAAAAAGATACTATGTATAGGGCTATTATTAGCACTAACTGCTTGTAAAACCAATCCCTTTACAGGAAAGAGTACACTGAACTTCATGTCCAATAGCTCACTCTTTCCTACTTCATTTAGTGAGTATAATCAGTTTCTCTCTTCTAACAAAGTAATCAAGGGAACCCCTGAGGCTGAGATGATCAAGCGTGTAGGGGAGCGTATTGCCAAGGCCTCCCAGCTTTGGTTGGAGAGAAACGGATATAAGGATTATCTGAAGGATTATCGTTGGGAATACAACTTGGTAGAGAGCAAGGAACTCAACGCTTGGTGTATGCCTGGGGGTAAGATTGTATTCTACACAGGTATCCTCCCTATAGCTAAGAACGAACGTGGTATAGCAGTAATCATGGGGCACGAGGTGGCACACGCCTTGGCCGATCATGGAGCACAACGTATGAGTGCTTCAACTATTCAACAGATAGGTGCCTTAGCGGGGAATGTATTGCTTAGCAATAGCAAATATCTCAATGAGTTCAATACCGCTTATGGCTTAGGTACTCAAGTGGGTGTCATGCTCCCCTTCAGCAGAAGTCACGAGACAGAAGCGGATTCTATAGGTCTCCAAATTATGGCCTTAGCAGGTTATGATCCTGATGAGGGCTACAAGCTCTGGGAACGCATGAGTGCTGCCTCTGGTGGTGGTAACTCTAATTCACTCCTTAGTACGCATCCTTCTAACGCTTCTCGTATAGCTAACCTTAAGCAACTCGCCCCCAAGGTAAAGGCGGAAGCACAGAAGTACGGTATTACCCGATTTGAATAAAAAAACAAAGCATACAGAAAGGCTTTCCTTTGGGGAAAGCCTTTTTTAATAGTGTGGAAATCTTTTCACCTTTCACTTTCCATTTTTCACTTCATTTTCCTATCTTTGTGCCTTATTTTTCTAAGTATGACAAATATCCAATTCATTAAGAATCAGACACAACTAACCGAAAAGGCCATTGACAATACACTTTCTCTACTCTCAGAAGGCTGTACGATCCCCTTCATTGCACGCTATCGCAAGGATAGAACAGGCAATTTGGACGAGGTTGCTATTGAAAAAATTGCTAAGGCACAAACCGAATACGAAAATATCTGTAAGCGTAAGGAGACCATTCTCACCAGTATAGAGGAACAAGGCAAGCTCACCGATGAACTACGCAACCGCATTGATAGTTCCTTTGAACTCAATGAGCTGGAGGACTTATACTTGCCTTATAAGAAAAAACGTAAAACCAAAGCTGATGTAGCCAAAGAAAATGGCTTAGAACCTTTGGCTAAGCAACTTATGAGTCAGCGAGTGGCTGATTTGGAACAACTTGCTGCTCGTTATCTTTCCGACAAAGTGGCTTCTGTAGAAGAAGCATTACAAGGAGCTTCGGATATTATAGCCGAATGGATCAATGAGAATATGTATGTACGCCGTACCCTCCGAAGGGTCTTCCAGCGAAAAGCACAACTCTGTGCTGAGGTGGCCAAAGGAAAGGAAAACGAAGAGGAAGCTCAGAAGTATGCCCAGTATTTTGATTGGAGTGAACCGCTTGCCAAGGCGCCCTCTCATCGTGTCTTGGCTGTCCTTCGTGCAGAAAAAGAGGGCTTTATCAAAATGAAAGTGGAAGTAGAGCCAGAGGAAACAATTCCTTTTATTGAGGAAACAGTGATTAAGGGGAGTGGAGAGGTAGCTGATTTTCTTAAGAAAACAGTCAAAGATAGTTACAAACGTCTTTTAGAGCCATCTATCTCTAACGAAACCTTACAGGAAGCTAAGGATAAGGCAGATACCAAAGCGATTTCGGTATTCTCTGAGAATCTTTCTCAACTTTTGTTGGCCTCGCCCTTAGGGGAAAAACGTATATTGGCCATTGACCCTGGGTTCCGTACAGGATGCAAGGTGGTTTGCTTGGACGAGAAAGGGGATTTACTCCATAACGAGACAATTTTTCCACATGCCCCACAGCACGAAATGGCCTTGGCTTCCAAGAAAATCCGTACCATGGTGGAGCAATATCGTATAGAGGCCATTAGCATAGGCAACGGTACTGCTTCTCGCGAAACGGAGAGCTTTATCAAGCAAATTGCTTTCCCGCATTCTGTACAGGTTTTTGTGGTTAGCGAGGCCGGAGCATCGGTATATTCGGCTTCCAAGGTGGCACGTGATGAGTTCCCTGACTATGATGTAACAGTCCGTGGAGCAGTCTCTATAGGTCGCCGTTTGGCAGATCCCTTAGCAGAATTGGTCAAAATAGAACCCAAATCTATAGGAGTGGGACAGTATCAGCACGATGTAAATCAGGCTTCACTCAAGCAGGAATTGGATGCTACCGTGATCCGCTGCGTAAATAAGGTGGGAGTGAATCTTAACACAGCCAGCAAGTCTTTGCTTAGTTATGTATCGGGCATAGGGGAGAAGATGGCCGAGAATATTGTGGCCTATCGTTCGGCCAATGGGGCTTTCACGCGTCGTGAAGACCTCAAGAAAGTGCCACGCTTGGGCGATAAGGTCTATCAGCAGGCGGTAGCTTTCTTGCGGGTACATAACAGCGAAAACCCCTTGGACAACTCGGCTGTACACCCTGAAGCCTATCCGATTATCAGGCAAATGGCTAAGGACTTGGGCACTTCCGTGGAGAAACTCATTGGTAATAAGCAGGCGATTGCCTCTATTGATATTAAGAAGTATCAAACAGCTGAGGTAGGGGAGTTATACCTCAAGGATGTGCTTAAGGAATTGGAGAAACCTGGATTAGATCCCCGCCAAGCGGCTAAGGTATTTGAGTTTGACCCCAATGTAAAAACCTTTGACGATGTACGTATGGGCATGATCCTCCCTGGGATTGTCAATAATATCACGGCCTTTGGTTGCTTTGTGGATATAGGGATCAAGGAAAGCGGCTTGGTACATATCTCTCAGCTGAAGGACGGCTATGTGTCCGATGTCAATGAAGTGGTCAAGCTCCACCAGCAAGTTCAGGTTAAGGTCATAGAAATAGATACCGCTCGCAGACGTATCTCACTGAGTATGATACTCTAAACAAATTTTCATGGTATAAAAGTGATAATATTATGATGCCACCAAAAGCACCTAAAAAGCAGCAATTATTAGAAATACATGCCGATAAGCGAATAGATAATTACTTTTGGCTCAACCAGCGAGATACGCCAGAGGTATTGTCTTACTTAGAGGCTGAAAACAAATATTTTACACATAAGACAAAACACACAGAGGCTTTTCAAAAAGCACTTTTTGAGGAGATGAAAAGCCGTATCAAGCAGGATGACGAATCGGTACCTTATAAGTACAATGGGTATTGGTACTTTTCTCGTTTTCAAGAGGGGAAGGAATACCCCATTTATCTTAGACGTGCTGATCAGCCCAATGCACAGGAAGAAGTACTCTTTGAGGTGAATGAAATGGCCGTAGGGCATAAGTTCTACCAGTTTGCCGAATTCTCCGTAAGCCCTGATAACAAGTGGGCATCTTTCTCGGTGGATACGCGAGGGCGACGTATGTACTCTCTCTTTATCAAAAACTTAGAGACAGGAGAGGTGCTTCCTATAGAAATAAAAAATACCGATGGAGGTAGCTGTTGGGCGAGTGATAATCAGACTATCTTTTATACTAAGATAGATACGCAGACACTTCGTTCGCATAAAGTCTATCGCCACCAGCTGGGACAGTCTCCCAAGCAGGATGTATTGGTCTTTCATGAGAAAGATGAGACTTTTAATACGGGTATATTCAAGTCCAAATCAGAACAATTCCTTATTATTCAGTCCGATAGTACCCTCTCTTCCGAGAGTTGGTTCTTGGATGCGGCCACCCCTATGGCCGATTTTAAGTGCTTTCAGCCACGTGAGCGGGGTTTGGAGTATGATATAGCCCACTATGGGGACTACTTCTATATACTGAATAATGCCGATGGGGCAACCAATTTCAAATTGGACAAAACTCCTATAGGACAGACCGAAAAAAGCTACTGGCAACCTGTACTTGCCCACCAAGAAGAGATCCGATTGGAGGAGATAGATATATTCAAGGAATATCTGGTGGTTACTCAGCGTTACAATGGTCTTTCCCAGATTCGTATCATACGTTGGGATGGTACTGCGGAGCATTATTTACCTTTTGACAATGAGACCTATATGGCTTCCACAGGGCTAAACTTAGATTTTGATACCGAAATACTTCGCTATACCTACAATTCTATGACGACACCTTATTCGGTGATTGACTATAATATGCGTACAGGAGCAAAAGAGGTGAAGAAGCAGCAACAGGTGCTAGGAGGTAAGTTCAGTGAGGAGAATTATGAGTCTCGAAGGCTTTGGGCTACCGCTACTGACGGCACTCAAATTCCTATTTCTATAGTCTATCGCAAGGGAATAAAGTGTGATGGCTCCAATCCTTTACTCCTTTATGGCTATGGGGCTTATGGAATTACTATAGAACCCTCATTCTCTACCACAAGGCTCAGTTTGCTCGATAGGGGCTTTATCTTTGCCATTGCGCATATACGTGGGGGAGAGTATTTAGGGCGCCCTTGGTATGAGGCAGGCAAATTACTGCATAAGAAAAATACCTTTACCGACTTTGTGGATTGTGCTAAGTACTTGATAGCGAATCAGTATACCTCACCAGCACATCTCTATGCCATGGGCGGCTCAGCAGGGGGCTTACTCATGGGAGCAGTGATTAATCAAGCACCTGAACTCTTTCATGGAGTGGTAGCCAATGTGCCTTTCGTAGATGTGGTAACTACCATGTTGGACGACTCTATTCCACTTACCACAGGGGAATATGACGAATGGGGCAATCCACACAACAAGCAGTACTATGATTATATGAAGAGCTATTCGCCTTATGATAATGTATGCGCTCAGGCCTATCCTAATCTGTTGGTACTCACAGGCTATCATGATTCCCAAGTACAGTATTGGGAGCCAGCCAAGTGGGTAGCTAAGCTAAGAGAACTTAAGACCGATGATAATTTATTACTCTTCTATACCGACATGAGTTCAGGACATAGTGGAGCATCAGGTCGGTATGAGTCTCTCAAGGAGATTGCACGCGAATATGCCTTCCTTTTAGACTTGGAAAACATACATCAATAACGTTTAGAAAATCCTCTTTTCATAGGGGATTTTTTTATTTTTACATAAGAGAATGGAAAGGGAAAAGCAAATTAGCTAATTATATAGAATATATCTATTAAAAG